>JAMNYN010000127.1 GCA_023622805.1 Pseudomonadota bacterium
CTGGTCATTTGGAAGAAAGACATGGCAATCTCCTGAAGAGTGAAGGCCCTGGTGGGTCAGGAAGCGGGCGGCGCGCAGGCCCCCGGCGTGATGTCCGCCAGCACGCGCGCCACGATGCGGTCGCAGCGCGCTCCGGCAAACGAGAAAGCGTCTTCCATGGCGAAGTCCATATCGCGCGACAGGCTCTCGCGCAGCAGGCTGCGGGCGCGAAAAAAGCGCGTGCGCACCGTGGCCTCGGGAATGCCCACGGCGGCCGCCACTTCTTCGACCGACAGCTCCTGCACCGCGCGCAGCACGAACACCGTGCGAAAGGCTTCGGGCAAGGCATCGATGCGCCGCTCCACCAGCCGGCGCATTTCGGCGCGGGCGGCCAGGCGGTCGGGGCGCTCGTCGGGATCGGCTGGCATCAAATCCTCCGCGGATGGCCCGTCCAGGGTCTGGCCCGTATCGAAGGCGATGACCTGGCCCGCAGGGCGGCGCAGGCGTCCCAGCGCCTCGTTGATCACAATGCGCACCAGCCAGGTGGAGAGCTTGGCGTCGTCGCGAAAACTGCCCAGCGCACGCCAGGCGCGCAGATAGCTTTCCTGCACGGCGTCCTCGGTTTCGGCATCGCTTTTCAGGATGCTGCGCGCGGTGCGAAACAGCAGCCGGTTGTGGCGCCGCATGATGCGCTCGAAAGCGCCGGCGTCGCCCTGGGCGGCACGCAGCGCCAGCTCGGCGTCGGGCGTGGCGTCGGACAATGCGGCGGAGGGTTGGCTGGAGGGGTACATGGCGTGTTTCCTGTCCATTGGATGGCGCCAGGATGCGCCACGTTCCGGGGAAGGAAAAGACCCTGAATGGATAGCGGAAATTCCGCCCCTGGCGTCCCGGACGCACACCATGGCAACGCCCCACAATTGACAGTCAATAATGACTGTGTAATTATTTCACCGTCAACTATGACTGCCAAATCAAATCCCTCCATGCGCGTTCTTCAGCGCGAAGCCACGCACCAGCGAATACTGGATGCAGCAGTGGCCTCGCTCGTGGAACACGGCACCGCCGCCACGACGACCGTCGCCGTCCAACAGCGTGCCGGAGTCAGCCGCGGCGCGCTGCTACACCACTTCCCCAGCCACGCCGAAATGCTCGCTGCCACCATCGGAGAACTGGTGCGCCGCAACGAGGAAGCCGTGCGTCGGGCGCTCACGAATTTGCCCGGCGACCTCGAACCGGTCGAGCGCGCCACCCGTGCGCTGGCCGACGCGTTCGCCCAGCCCGCCTATCTCGCCGAATTGGAGCTGTGGGCGGTCGCGCGCACGGGTGCGGCTCTGCGCACGGCGCTGCGCGCGGCCGAGCGCGGTGCGCGGCGCGACTTCGATCGCGTCGTCAGCGACCTGTTCGCGCCGCTGCGCGACCGGCCCGCCTACCAGGCCGTGGTGACCCTCAGCACCGAATTCTTGCGCGGCCTGGCCTTGGCCGGCGTGCTGCGCAACGACCCGGCCCGGCAAAGCCTCTTGCTCGATACCTGGATCTGGTCTGTGCGCGTTCTGCTCGATCAACCCACTCTTTCCTCCCCCGCCCCATCCCCTGTTGCTTCCCCCGGTCCTTCCCGTTCCTCAACCATGGAGTAGACGATGACTGATTTTCATACCCTTCGCTATGAATCGCGCGACCGCAAGGCGTACATCACACTCTCACGTCCAGAGCGTCTCAACGCCATCGACGACCGCATGCCCAGCGAGATCCGCGCCGCCGTCGAGCGGGCCGACAACGATCCCGACGTGCATGTGATCATTCTGAGCGGCGACGGCGATGCATTTTGCGCAGGGTATGACTTGAAGAAATTCGCCGAAGAAGGCAACAGCCAATGGAACCAGCCCGGCCCTTCGTGGGATCCGATCCAGGACTTTCGTGGCATGCGCCGCAACACGGACGACTTCTTCACGCTGTTCCGTTCATTGACGCCCTCGATCTGCAAGATCCACGGTTATGCCGTCGCCGGCGGCAGCGACATTGCACTCAGCTGTGACCTGGTGGTCATGGCCGAGGACGCCAAGATCGGCTACATGCCCTCCCGCGTCTGGGGATGCCCCACGACCGCCATGTGGGTCTACCGTCTTGGCGTAGAACGCGCCAAGCGCATGCTGCTGACCGGCGACAAGATCGACGGCCGCACCGCCGCCGCCTGGGGCCTGGTGCTCGAAGCCGTGCCCGCCGACCAGCTCGACGCCCGCGTCGAGGCGTTGGCAGACCGCATCGCCGGCGTGCCCACCAATCACCTGGCCATGCAAAAACTCATGATCAACCAGGCGCTGGACAACATGGGACTGACATCGACCCAGACACTGGCGACCTTCTTCGACGGCATCACCCGCCATTCGGCAGAGGGGCGCTGGTTCAAGGAATTCGCCGAGCAGAAAGGCTTCCACGCGGCCGTGCAATGGCGCGACTCCGGCAAGCCGATTCCCAATGGCGGGGGGGCCATTCCAGAAAGTCTGTCATGACTGCCCCCCTCACAAGCTCCTACTGGCCGGCCGACCGCTCCGAGCCAGTCCTGGACATCACGACCGGTGATGCGCTGCGCGCAGCCGCTGCGCAGGCCCCGGATCGCACGGCACTGGTCGAGCTGGTACCTCCTGGCATGGCTTCGCTGACCGGCGCTGCAGCGACCGACCGGCGCTGGACCTATGCCCAGTTGCTGGCACAGGCCGAGAACTGCGCGCATTGGCTGCTGGAAAGCTACACCCCGGGTGAACGGCTGTGTCTGTGGGCACCCAATGTGCCGGAGTGGGTCATCGTCCAGTATGGCGCGGCGATGGCGGGCCTCGTCCTGGTCACCGCCAACCCGGCGCTACGGGCCAACGAGTTGCGCTACGTACTACGCCAATCCCAGGCCGCAGGGCTGATCCATGCGGGCGAATTCCGCGGCACCGACATGGCCGCGATCGCCGCCGAGGTCGGCGACGAAGTGCGCCAGCGCTTTTGCCTCGCGGACTGGCACAAGGTGGTGTCGGGACAGGCGCGCAGCGGCGCCCTGCCGCTGGTGCATCCTGAGGACGACGCGCAGATCCAGTACACCTCGGGCACGACGGGCGAACCGAAAGGCGCGCTGCTGCGCCATCGCAGCCTGGTCACCAACGGTTACTACATCGCGCTGCGTGCCGGCCTGGACCAGGGCGTGTTTGTCAGCCCCATGCCTTTGTTCCACACTGCGGGCTCGGGAATGAGCGTCCTGGGCTGCGTCACGACGCGTTCGACCTACGTGCTGCCGCTGGTGTTCGACCCGGAAATGGTGCTCGCGGCGATCGCGCGTGAGCGCGGCACCCTGACGCTGGGCGTGCCAACGATGTTGATTGCCATGCAGGAGCAGGCGCGCAAGAGCCCGCATGACCTGTCCTCCCTGCGCACGGCCATCTGCGGAGGCGCTCCCGTGCCAGCCGAGCTTTTGCGGCGGGTCGAGGAAAGCCTGGGCTGCATTCTGACGCCCGTGTTTGGTCAGACCGAACTCAGCCCCATCGTCTGCCAATGCACTCCCGACGACTCCTTGGAAGACAAGGCGAACAGCGCTGGTCGCCCGCTATGGCAGGTTGAAGTGAAAATCGCCGAACCTATCACTGGCGAAGTCGTTCCGATTGGCGTCGAAGGCGAGATCCAGGTACGCGGCTATCAGTGCATGGTGGGCTACTTTCAGATGCCCAAAGCGACCGCCCAGGCGATGGATGCCGAAGGTTGGGTGCGCACCGGCGATCTCGGCACCATGGATGCCCGCGGCTACATGCAGGTCACCGGGCGCTTGAAGGACATGATCATCCGCGGCGGCGAGAACATCTTTCCCCCCGAAATCGAGATGTGCCTGTTCGCCCATCCCGGCGTGACCGATGTCGCCGTCTTCGGTGTCCATGACGACTACTGGGGGGAAGTCGTCTGCGCGGCGATTCGCGCCATCGATCCCGCCGCACCACCCAGCATGGCCGAACTGCATGCCCACTGCCGCGCCTCGCTCGCACCCCACAAGACCCCAGCCAGGTGGTTTGTCTGCACCGAGTTCCCGCTCACGGGCTCGGGCAAGGTGCAGAAATTCCGGCTGCGCGAGCGCCTGCAGGCGGGAACGCTGCAGACACTCGCTTGACTGCGGTACAGGCCGCTTGATTCGCCTGGCGTTTCCCGGCGCCAGGCGAATTTCCGCGCCTCGGTAGTGGCGAAAGGTCTTCAGGAGCGGGCGGCAGGTTCTAAGATAGACACCATGGCACAAGACCTTCACCACAAAAGCATTGTCATCACCGGAGCCTTCGGCGTCCTGGGAAGCGCCATCGCCTGCGCTGCGGCCCAAGCCGGCGCGCGCGTCTGCCTGCTCGGCCGGGCGGCGTCCCCGGGCGCCGAGGTGGCGCTGCCTGAGAACGCCCTGGTGATAGGCAGCGTCGACCTGACCGATCCAGCCTCCGCCAACGCCGCGCTGCAGCGTGCGGCCGATGCACTCGGCGGCGTCGACGCGCTGGTGAACGTGGCCGGCGGCTTCCAGTGGCAGACCGTGGAAGGCGATGCCTTCGACGCCTGGGAGCGGATGTTCGACATGAACCTCAAGACCGCCGTGCTCGCCACGCGCGCCGCCCTGCCCCATCTGCGCGCCCGGCCGCAGGCGCGCATTGTCAACGTCGCGGCGACGGCCGCGCTGTCGGCGGCGGCGGGCATGGGCGCCTACGCCGCGTCCAAGGCCGGCGTGCTCAAATTGACGGAGGCGCTGGCGGTGGAACTGGCCGATGCGGGCATCAACGTCAACGCCGTCCTGCCCAGCATCATCGACACGCCGCAAAACCGCCGCGACATGCCGGGCGCCGACACGAGCCGCTGGGTGCAGCCG
>JAMNYN010000126.1 GCA_023622805.1 Pseudomonadota bacterium
ATCGTTGCCTTTTTGGCAACGATTCCTCCTTGGAAGTGATCTTGATGGCCTGGGCAGCCCTGTCGAGAATTCGACCATGCCTACATCCACATTCCAGACTTCCCAAGACCTGCTGACTGACATCCGGAGAATTTCGCCCGAGCTGGTGGAGATTCGGCGCCAGATCCACGCGCACCCGGAACTTGCCTTCGAAGAGGTGCAGACCAGCAACCTGGTCGCCGCCAAACTCAGCGAATGGGGCTACCAGGTCGAGCGCGGCATCGGCGGCACCGGCCTGGTCGGGCAGCTGCGCCGGGGCAAGGGCACGCAGCGCCTGGGCCTGCGCGCCGACATGGACGCCCTGCCCATCATCGAGCGCACCGGCCTGCCCTACAGCAGCACCGTGCACGGAAAAATGCACGCCTGCGGCCACGACGGTCATACCGCCATCCTGTTGTGCGCCGCCAAGTACCTCGCCGAGCATGGCGAATTCAACGGCACGCTGAACCTCATCTTCCAGCCCGCTGAAGAAAATGAAGGCGGCGCCTTGCGCATGGTCGAGGAAGGCCTGTTCGAGCGCTATCCCTGCGACAGCATCTACGCCCTGCACAACGCCCCCGGCCTGCCCGTGGGCCACCTGGCGATCAGCGCCGGGCCCGCCATGGCATCCTTTGACCGCGTCACGATAGAGCTGACCGGCGTGAGCGCCCATGGCGCCATGCCCCACCATGGCGTCGACCCCATGCAGTGCGCCGCAAGCATCGTGCTGGGCCTGCAAAGCCTGGTGTCCCGCGAAGTCGACGCCCAGCGCGCGGCCGTCATCACCGTGGGCTCCGTGCAGTGCGGCGAGGTCTACAACATCGTGCCCGAACGCGCCACGCTCAAGATCGGGGTGCGCACGCTGGAGCCACAGGTGCGCGAGCAGATCGAACGCCGCATCAAGGCTTTCGTGCAGGCCCAGGCGCAGAGCTACGGCCTGGACTGCAGCATCGAATACCTGCACAAGTACCCGGTGCTGGTCAACCGCCCGGAGCATGCCGAATTCGTCCGCCAGGTCGCCATCGACCTGGTCGGCAGCGACAAGGTGACGGAGCGCGCACCCACCATGGGCAGCGAAGACTTCGCCTACATGCTGCAATCCGTGCCCGGCGCCTATGTGCGCCTGGGCAACGGCCTGGGCAAGGACGGCGGCTGCATGGTGCACAACCCGGGCTACGACTTCAACGACGAGGCCTTGCCCACGGGCGCGGCCTTCTGGGTCAGGCTGGCCCAGACCCGCCTGGTCTGAAGCACCGAGCGAAACCGCGAACAGGAAAAAAACAATGAATCCCAAGGAGACAAAAACGATGCACAAGCTCTCAAGACGATCCCTCATCGCGACCGCCGCCGCGTTCGCCTCAGCTCCTGCCAGCTGGGCCCAGCCGGCCCCCTATCCCATCAAGCCGCTGACGATGGTAGTTGCATACCCTGCCGGCGGCGCCAGCGACGCGGGCGCACGCATTTTCATCGACCCCATGGGCAAGGACTTGAAGCAGCCCGTCATTGTCGAGAACATCGGCGGTGGCACAGGCGTGATAGGCACGAACAAGATGCTTGCGTCAGCGCCCGATGGCTACACCTTCCTGTATGGCTCGGCCAACGAAGTGATCCTGGCGCCGCTGCTCAACGCGGCCGCGAAATACAGGTTCACGGACTTCAAGGCAGTGCAGGCTGCGACGGAAGCCACCATCATCCTGCTGGTGCGCAACGGGCTCAACGTCAACACGCTCGATGAATTCATCGCCTACGCGCAAAAGAACAAGGACAAGGACAAGCCACTGAGCTACGCCACCGTAGGCATAGACTCGCTCTACCACCTCATGGGCGATGCGATGGCCAAACGCACGGGAGCAAACTTCCTGCACGTGCCCTACAAGGGGGCAGCACCCGCCCTCCAGGACCTGGCCGGCGGTCAGGTGGACTTTGCCATCCTGCCCTACCAGGTCAACATGGATGGCATGGCCCAGCAAGGACGTCTGAAGCTGTTGACCAGCTTCTCCAAGACGCTGCCGCCCACGCTCAAGCATGTTCCTAAAATCGACACCAGCAAGCTGCTGCCGGATTTCGAGTACACGATTGGCGGCGGCTTCCAGGTGCGCAAGGACGTGCCCGACGCCATCGTTGATCGCCTGCGAGCGGCCATCGGCCATGCACAGTCACAGCCCGAAGTGCGCGCCAGACTCGAAGCCGAAGGCCGCATGGTGCTGCAGCCATTCACCACACAGGCGCAAGCCGACGCCTACCTGACGAACATGTTCAACCGCTACCTCCAGCTGTTGAAGGACGTCGGCCGCCAGCCCGTGCGCTGAAGGGGGCCAGGCCCTGGGCGACGTGGCGCTGCAGCCCCTGCAAAAGCGCGTCGAACGTGACTTTGCAGCGCGGGCTGTGGCGCAAGTCCTCGTGCATGCTCAGCCATGTCGCGAGGCCTGGTGCGACCAGTTGGGGCAGCACGCGCACCAATGGCGGATCGCGCCGGGCCAGGGCCACCTGACAAACGCCTATGCCGCCGCCGGCGCGAATGAAGGCCAGCTGCGCCAGATCGCTGTCGGTGCGCAGTGCGAAGGCCCCACGCTGCCACTGCGGCAAGGCCTTGGTCGCGGCGCGCAGGAAGGGCGTTTCCTGGTCAAAGCCTATGAGTGTGTGGCCAGCCAGGTCGGCCAGCGTCTGCGGCGTGCCACGCTTGTCCAGGTACTGGCGGTGCGCGAACAGGCCCAGCGCCACTTCGCCCATGCGCCTGGCGATCAGCAGCTCCTGCTTGGGTTGCGCCATGCGGATGGCGATATCGGCCTCGCGCCGCAGCAGATCTTGCACGCGGTTGGTCAGCACCAGTTCCACCGTCAACCCTGGATGCTCGCCTTGCAGCCGCGCGAGAATGGGCGGCAGGACTTCCACCCCCATGACTTCACTCGCCGTGACCCGCACCGTCCCCTTGACACCCGCGCCCTGGCTTTCAGCCGCCCGCCTCAATGCCGCGGCCGTGCTGCCCATGGCCTCGGCATAAGGCCGCAGGCCCAAGGCCGCCTCGGTCGGCATCAGGCCGAGCTGGGAGCGCGTGAACAGCGACAGGCCCAGCGCTTTTTCCAGCGCCGCCACATGGCGGCCCACGGTGGGCTGCGCCACGCCCAATGCGCGCGCCGCGCCCGACAGCGATCCTTCCTGCAAGACGCTCAGATACGAACGGTAGAGTTCCCAGCCAATATTCGAGTCCATGCATAAATGTATAGCTCCTAGTACATCTTCGGCAATTCCGTTCTATCTCGATCCCGCTCAGACTTGCTCCATCGCAACGCACTTTGGAGATTCACATGGCAAACAACAACAGGGTTCTGGTCCTGGGCGCTACTGGCGGCATCGGCGGCGAAGTGGCCAGGCAATTGCGCGACGCCGGCTGGAACGTGCGCGCACTGCGGCGCGGCGGATCGCAAGCCATGGAACTAAGCGACGGCATCACCTGGATTCGCGGCGATGCCATGCAAGGTGACAACGTCCTGGCTGCCGCAGCCGGCTGCTCCGTGATCGTGCACGCGGTGAACCCACCGGGCTACCGCCGCTGGGCCGAACTGGTCCTGCCCATGCTGGACAACACCATCGCAGCAGCGACCGCGCTGGGAGCGACCATCGTGCTGCCAGGCACCATCTACAACTACGGCGCCGATGCGTTCCCCGTGCTGCGCGAGGACTCGCCCCAGCACCCGCAAACCGCCAAGGGCGCCATCCGCGTGGAACTGGAGCAGCGCCTGCAGTCCGCGACCGGCCAGGGGTGCAAGGTGATCGTGGTGCGCGCGGGCGACTTCTTCGGCCCGCAGCCCGGCAACAGCTGGTTCTCGCAAGGCCTGCTCAAACCCGGCCAGCCGGTGAAAGCCGTCAATCTGCCCGGGATGCCGGGCGTCGGCCATCAATGGTCTTATCTGCCGGATGTGGCGCGCACCATGGTGGAGCTGCTGCTCCGCCGGGACACGCTCGCGCCCTTCGCCACGTTTCACATGGCCGGCCATTGGGACGCCGACGGCACGCAAATGGCCCAAGCCATCCAACGCGCCGTAGTTCGCCACGGCGGCGCGCAACCGAAGCTGCGAGCGTTTCCGTGGTGGCTGCTCACACTGGCGTCGCCCTTTGTGCCGACTTTTCGTGAACTGCGCGAAATGCGCTACCTGTGGACAGCGCCGATCCGCATGGACAACAGCCACTTGAGGGCCGTGCTAGGCCATGAACCGCACACGCCGCAGGACGCGGCCGTGCAAGCCACGCTGGAAGGCATGGGCTGCATTGCACCGCCCCCATCACCCGCGCGCATGCCCGATGTGGCGACGCACGCCTGAGCCCGGGCCGTGCTGAACGCCCTGGCGTGCCGGCCACGCTCAGCGGCGCCAGTATCCATCCCCATAGCGATGGCCATAGCCGCCGTGGCCATAGCCTCCGTGATCATGCCAATAAGGCGGAGCGATAACGCATCCACCCAACAGCGACACCAGCGCAAAAATGCCCAAAAGCCGCTTCATGGTGACTGCCCTTGCTGTGGAGAGAAATTCAGTCTATTTCATCCTCGCGACCTGCCTGGCTCATTTTGTAAGCGGTGTTTCGGCGGCATTCCTAGGCCATTTTTCTTTACATAAATGTTGCTGTCTGCACCTTGAGACAGACGAACCCGATGCCTGAACCTTGCGGCCACAGTTGCATAATTCGGATAGAATTTCTCCAACGAAGCAGCCCGCACAGGGCTTATTCAGCTGAAAAGTCATTGCAAATCAATGGCTTGCAATGCGGGCGTAGTTCAATGGCAGAACTTTTGCTTCCCAAGCAAATAGCACGGGTTCG
>JAMNYN010000157.1 GCA_023622805.1 Pseudomonadota bacterium
ACGCTGCTGGAAGTGCCCCAGGGCGAGCAGGGCGAAATCGTGATCCACGGCCCCGAAGTGTTTGCCGGCTACTGGAAATGCCCCGAAGCCACGGCCGCGGCCTTCATCGAGATCGAAGGCAAGCGCTTTTTCCGCTCGGGCGATCTGGGCCGGGTCGACGAGGACGGCTACTTCTTCATCACCGACCGCCTCAAACGCATGATCAATGCCAGCGGCTTCAAGGTCTGGCCGGCCGAAGTCGAAGCCCTGATGTTCAAGCACCCGGCGGTGCAGGAAGCCTGCATCATCTCGGCCCGCGACAGCTACCGTGGCGAAACCGTCAAGGCCGTGGTGGTGCTGCGCGCTTCGCACAAGGGCCAGGTCAGCGCCCAGGACATTCTCGACTGGTGCCGCGAGCACATGGCCAGCTACAAGGCCCCGCGCCAGCTGGTGTTTGTCGATGCCCTGCCCAAGAGCGGCAGCGGCAAGGTGATGTGGCGGCTGCTGCAGGAAAGCGAAGCAGCGACTTGAAGTCGGGCGGTGCGCCCGGCGCGCCCGACTGCTTTTTCCTTGGGCCTTTGCGTCTCCAGTCCAGCCGCACGCGCATCGCCGCGGGCTGGGCGCAGCGCAGGCCGATATCGTTAAACCCTGGATATTGAGGCTTTCCGCATGACTTTCGATTCGCAAAAATTCCCCATGAACGTTCCCGCGCTGAAGCGCCGCAGCGTGCTGCAAGGCGCCGCCGCATGGGCGGGTGCCGGTGTTCTGGGGGCCGCCCAGGCGCAGACCAAGTCTGCCTGGCCGTCCAAGCCCATCCGCATCGTCGTGCCCTACAACGCGGGCGGCAGCACCGATGTCATTGCGCGCACCATTGCCGATGCCATGGGCAAGCGCCTGGGCAAGCCCGTGGTGGTGGAGAACCGGGGCGGCGCGTCCGGCATTCTGGGCATGGATGCGGTCGCCAAGTCCCCCGCCGACGGCCATACGCTGCTGGTTTCACTTTCAACGTCCATGATGGTCAACCAGCTCCTCTACACCAAGCTGCCCTATAACGCCGACAAGGACTTTGACCTCATCACGCAGATTTCCACCGCACCGGTGGTGATGGTGGTGCACCCTTCGGTGCCAGCCAACAACATGGCCGAGCTGCTGGAATACATGAAGGCCAACAAGGGCAAGCTCTCCTATGGCTCCTGGGGCCAGGGCTCGCAAGCGCATCTGGCCGGCGCCTATATGAGCAAGGTCACGGGTGCGGACATGGCCCATGTCGCGTACAAGGGCGAAGCGCCCATGCTGCAGAATCTGCTGGGCGGACAGTTGCAGATGTGTTTCGCCGGTGTGGCCGGCGCCAAGCCTTTTATCGATACCGGGCGGCTCAAGGCCATCGGTCTGATGGGGCGTCTGCGTGCGCCTACCTTGCCCAAGGTGGCGACCTTGCACGAGCAGGGCTTGACCGATGACGCCTATTCCGTGGTGGGCTGGATCGGCATGGGCGCGCCCGCGGGCATCCCCAGTGAAGTGATCGCCCAGCTGTCCAGCGTGATGCAGGAGATTGCCAAGGATCCCAAGATGCTGGAGCAGATCACGAATACCGGTGGCGTTGTGGTGATGGGCACTCCGACTGCCTTCCAGGAAGTCTACAAGCGGGATACGCCGATCTGGAAGGCCTTGATCGCCGCGGCGGACGTGAAGCTGGATTGACGCACCTTCGCCAATTTTCCCAATGGAGTCTTTTTTATGTCGTTCGAACCATCGCTGCAGTCACTGTCCGATCTGATCCGGGGTCATGCTCAGCAGCAGCCAGACCTGCCCGCGCTGCGTGATGAGCAGCAAACGCTCAGCTACCAGGACCTGGACCGCCTCATGGACCGGGTCGCTGCCTCGCTGCAGCGCGATGGCCTGCAGCCCGGCGAAGCCATTGCCATCTGCGGGTTGAACTCGACACGCTATGCAGCGCTGTTCCTGGGCGCGCTGCGTGCCGGCGTGGTGGTGGCTCCGCTGGCGCCTTCATCGACGGCGCAGAGCCTGGCCTCCATGCTCGGCGACGCCCAGGTGCGCCATCTGTTCCTGGACCAGGCGGCCCAGGATCTGGTGCCCGAAGGCAACGCGGCCTTGCAATGCATCTCGCTCGATGGCGTGGCGCCTGGCCTGGGCTTCGCGGACTGGCTGGCCCCGCAAGGGGCACGGCCGCAGCCGGTGACGCTGGCGCCGGAGGCGCCGTTCAACATCATCTACTCCTCGGGCACCACCGGCACGCCCAAAGGCATAGTGCAGTCGCACGGCATGCGCAGCGCGCATGTGAGCCGTGGCGTGCTCTACGGCTATGGTCCGCAGAACACCACGTTGCTGGCGACGCCGCTGTATTCCAACACCACGCTGGTGGTGTTCTTCCCCACGCTGGGATTCGGCGGCTGCGTGCAGCTGATGGCCAAGTTCGATGCCCAGCGCTATCTGCAACTGGCCCAGCAGCACCGCGTGACGCACACCATGCTGGTGCCCGTGCAGTACCAGCGCATCATGGCGCTGGCGCAATTCGGTGACTACGATCTTTCCAGCTTCCGCTTCAAGTTCTGCACCAGTGCGCCGTTTCGCGCCGAACTCAAAGCCGATGTGCTGGCGCGCTGGCCTGGTTGCCTGACCGAGTTCTACGGCATGACCGAAGGCGGCGGCTCCTGCATTCTGGACGCCCACCTGCACCCCGAGAAACTGCACACCGTGGGCCAGGCCGCCGAAGGCCATGACATTCGCCTGATCGATGAAGAGGGGCGGGAAGTCGGCCCGGGCGAAGCGGGTGAAGTGGTCGGCCATTCGCCGGGAATGATGACGGGCTATCACCGCCAGCCGGAAAAGACACGTGAGGCCGAATGGTTCGACGCCGCCGGCAAACGCTTCATCCGCACGGGCGATGTGGGGCGCTTCGACGCCGACGGCTTCCTGGTGCTGTTTGATCGCCGCAAGGACATGATCATCAGCGGCGGTTTCAACATCTACCCCAGCGATCTGGAAGCGCAATTGCGCGCGCACCCCGCCGTGGACGATGTCGCCGTGGTGGGCGTGCCTTCCGAGCAGTGGGGCGAGACGCCCGTGGCCTACGTGGTGCGAAGCCAGGACCATGCCGCCCAGCCCGAGGAAATCATGGCCTGGTACAACCAGCAGGCCGGCAAGACCCAGCGCCTGAGCGATCTGCGGTGGATAGACGAGTTGCCGCGCAGCGCCATCGGCAAGGTACTCAAGCGGGATCTGCGCGAGGCATACGAGGCCAATTCCTAGAGGAAATGTCGGGTCCAGCCATGGATGTGGTGAAATCCACCTCTGGCTTGCTGCCAGGCAAGCGCACGGCGACAATCTCGGACTCGCAAGATTTTGAGAAATTGGACGCGCCTTGACTACCTGGATCCGAACCGCGGCACTCGCCGCCGCAATGGCCGCAGCGGCCTGCACCGCACTGGCTGCCGGGCCGTTGGCGGCCAAAGTGAACGGTGTCGAAATCACGGCCGAGCAGGTCGAGGCACTGAGCAACTACGGTGCAAGGCAGACGGGCTTCAAGCTCAAGCCCGGCTACGCCACGGAGCAGCTGATCTACCGCGAACTGCTGGCCCAGGAAGCGATCCGCAAAGGTGCTGACAAGAATGCCGATCGCGGCGAACTCGCCAGTTCGATCTACCAGGCCTATGCGGCCGCCCATCCCCTGGGTGAAGAAGACCTGAAAAAGGAATACGCCCGCCTCAAGGCCGAAGCGCCCAGGAAGATGGAGTACCTGGTCAGCTTCATTCTGGTGAAGACCGACGCCGAAGCGAAAACCATCATCGCGGGCCTGGACGCGGGCAAGCCCTTTTCCTCCTTCGTGGCGCGGAGCATCGATGAGAACTCCAAGCGCGAGGGCGGCTCGCTGGGCTGGACAGATCCCGCCAGCTTGAGCCGCAGCTACGCATACGCCATTCCCCAGCTCAAGGCAGGGGCCCACAGCAAGGCGCCGCTGGTGGAAAGCTTTGGCTACGGCGTCATCAAGGTCGAAGATACGCGCCAGGAGAGCTTCCCGGCCTATGCCGAACTGCGCGACGGCCTTATGGAGCAAGTCAAGACGCGGTGGCAGGAGGGCTTGTTCAAGCCTTTGCGGGACAAGGCGGCGATCGAAGTCTTCGAAGGCTATGAAAACAAGGTCATAGACCTGCGAAACCCGAAGTAGGTCTGCAGCCGCCATGCGACGACAACTCGGATTTCGGCATATTGAAACCATTCACGCCATCGTGTTGACCGGCTCGGTGACGGGCGCCGCGACGCGCCTGCATGTCACGCAGCCGGCCGTCAGCAACGTGTTGCGCGACGCGGAAGAGCGGCTGGAGCTGACCTTGTTCGAACGGCGCGGCGGGCGCTTGATTCCCACGGCCCATGCGGAAGCGCTGTTCACCGAAATCGAGCGCTCCTTCATCGGGCTGGAGTCGATCAACTCCTTCGCATCGGGGCTGCACAAGGACCAGCATCGCATGCTGTCGGTGGTGTGCACGCCCGCGTTCTGCGCGGCCATACTGCCCAGCATCGCGGGGCGTTCCCCGCAGACGCTGCTGACGGTCCATTCGCGCATGGCCCACCATGTGGCGGCGCTGGTCAGTTCCGGCAAATGCGATCTTGGGCTGGGGCTGCAAGTGCCGGCGGTGCCGGGCGTGGACTGCGAAGTGATAGGCACGCTGCCCATCATGTGCTATTTGCCCCGAGGGCACCGGCTGGCCGGCGAGGCCGTGATCCATCCCTGGCAGCTGCTGGACGAGCCCATGATTTCGCACAGCAGCGTGGAAGGCGTCGATGCGCTCGCCACGGCGGCGTTTGCCGGCTGCGAGCGCAT
>JAMNYN010000438.1 GCA_023622805.1 Pseudomonadota bacterium
TGCGTCGATGACCGAACCTACCTCTTACGAAGGGCGCCTGATCGCCCAGCCCGACGACCGCGTCACCGTGCTCAAGGCCTTGCTGCTCGGCGTGCAGCATGTGATGGCCATGGACGTGTATGTCGTGCCTTTCATCATCGCCTCGGCGCTGGCGCTGTCGCAGGCCGATTCGGCTTCGCTGATCCAGTCCACCTTCTTGGCCGCGGGCATTGCGACCATCATCCAGACCGCCTGGTGCATGCGCATGCCGGTGGCGCAAGGGCCGTCCTATATTCCCTTGGGCGCCATCATTGCCGTGTCGCTGGCCGGTGGTGTGGGCCTGAGCGGCATGGGCGCGGTCTACGGGGCCTTGATTCCCGGCGCCCTGCTGGTCATCGTGCTGGGCGCGATGGGCTGGTTCCACCGGCTGATCCGCTGGCTGGTGCCGCCGATCGTGGGCGGCTCCATCATTCTGGTGGTGGGCCTGTCGCTGCTGCCGATCGCGCTGACCGCGAACGTCTTCGCGGTACATGGCGGCTCGACCATCAACATGAACATTGCGCTGGCCGCGCTGTCGGCCGCGTTGCTCGTGGTCGCGATGATGATCGGCCTGCGCTTCAACAACCGTGTGGGCGTCTGGGTGCGGCTGCTGTCGGTGGTGATCGCGCTCGTGGGCGGCACGATTGCAGCGTCGTTTGTCGGCCTGTTCTCGTTCGATGCCGTGGCCGCGGCTCCCTGGCTGATGCTGCCCAAGATGGCGTTCGTCGACTATGAGTTGCAGTTCTCGCTGCCCGCGATCCTGACCTTCGTGCTGATCTACATGGTGGTGATGGCCGAAACCACGGGCACCTGGTTTGCGGTGTCGGCGGTGATCAACAAGCCCATCACCGATGCGCAGCTGGACCGCGGCGCGATCGGTGAAGGCATTGGCTGTGGCGTGGCCGCGCTGATCGGCGGCACGCCGGTCACAGGCTATTCAACCAATGCCGGTGTGATTTCCATCACCGGTGTGGCCAGCCGCATGGTGTTCATTGCGATTGGCGTGGTGCTGGCGGTGCTGGGCTTCGTGGGCAAGTTCTCGGCGCTGATCGCTGCCATTCCCGCGCCGGTGATCGGTGGCGTGTTTGCCGTGGTCTGCATCACGATTTCCATGGCCGGTATCCGCATCCTGCGCCATGTGCGCCTGGACGAGCGGGCCATGCTGGTGGTAGGCATTCCGCTGATCTGCGCCTTCTTTGCGACGCTCGCGCCCAGGGAGTGGGTGCAGTCGCTGCCCGACATGCTGCAGTACCTGCTGGGCTCGGCCGTCACGGTGGGCGCCATGGCGGCGATGCTGATGAACCTGATCCTGCCGCGCGTGGCGGAAGAGGCCGTAGCGGTCAAGGGCGAGCCGGCCTGACCCCAACGGCATGCTAACTAGCGCTTAGCGTATGAAACTGGCGTGCCCCAACTCAGGGGCAGCGAGGAAGGGCCGCCCCGCACCGAGGCTGCCGCCACCCGTAAGCTAAGGATGAGAGGGGGAAGACGGGGCCCGCCTAGGGCGAAGCGGCTCAGGGGGGGCTTCAATCGATCGAAGCGCTCCACCGCTCGTTCCAGTCCGTCCCCCGGGCCTTGTCGATGTCGCGGCGGTCGCGCTTGGTGGGGCGGCCTTCGGTGAGGGTGGCCGCGGGCTCGGGTGCGAGCCGGCGCTGCTCCGCCAGCGCGGCGCGCTCGGCCAGGCTGGCGGCGGTTTCTTCGTACAGGCCCTGGGCCACGGGGGCCGGGCCGCGCCCTGGCATCAGTCCGTGCACTACCACCGTACGCGGGATATTGGCCTGGCGCATGGCAATCGTGTCGCCGACCCGCACTTCGCGCGAAGCTTTGGCGTTGTGGCCGTTGACAGTGACACGGCCCTTGCCGATTTCTTCGACAGCCAAGCTGCGCGTCTTGTAGAAGCGCGCGCACCACAGCCATTTGTCCAGTCGCATCGATTGCAGTTCACTCATGACTGGAATTGTGCCCTCGCAGGGGCATGCTGAGGCCCTCATGGTCTTGTCATGTGGCTTTCATGCGACCGTGCTGGCGATGCAGGGCACGGTGGCCACAGTGTCCAGCCCGGATGGGGAGATGCCGGCGCTGCGGTTGGTCAGGGTCAGCTGGCCGCCCAGGGCCTGGACGATTTCATGGCAGATGGCCAACCCCAGGCCCGAGCCTGCATTCATGTCGCCGGCGGAAAAAGGCTCGAACAGGCGTTGCGCCAGTTCGGCGCTGATGCCCGGGCCGTTGTCGCTGATGCGCAATTGGGCCAGGCTGCCGTGCGTGGCCGTGGCGGGCAAGATGCTCAGGTGCACGCGCAGCCAGCCCCGCGCCGGTGTGTGGTGGATGGCGTTGTGCAGCAGGTTGCGCGTGAGCTCGCTGAGCATCCAGCCATGGGCGGCGACGGCCACGGGCTGCTGGGCATGGAGCTCGAAGTCCAGGTCTTTCTCGGCCAGCAGGGGGGACAGGTCGAGCGCGATGTCGCGCACGATCTCGTCCCAGGCACAGGGCTGGGCGGGCGCGGCCTGCTGGCGCAACTGCTCGACCTTGGCCAGGGCCAGCATCTGGTTGGCCAGTTGCGTGGCGCGTTCGACCGTGGCGCCGATCTCGGCCAGCGCCTGCGTGGCGGGCACATCGCCGCGCTGGGCCGACTGCACCTGGACTTTGAGCACGGCCAGCGGCGTGCGCAGCTGGTGTGAAGCATCGCGCACAAAGCGTTTCTGGTGGGCCAGCAGCAGGCGCAGGCGCTGCATGACCTGGTTGGTGGCCTGCACCAGTGGCTGCAGTTCGCGCGCCGTGCCGGGTGCTTGCAGGGGGCTCAGGTCGCCCTGCGGGCGCGCCTGCAGGGCGGCGCTGAGCGCGCGCACCGGCCGCGTGGCGCGCTGCACCACCAGCACCACGATGAGGCCGATCATGACCACCAGCAGAGCCTGACGCCACAGGGTGCGCCACAGGATCTGCCAGGCCAGGGCTTCGCGCAACTCCAGGGTCTCGGCCACCTGGATGACGGCCATACCCCGGCCGTTGGCGCTGGCCACGGGCTGCAGCAGTACGGCCATGCGCACGGGAACACCGCGGAATTGGGCGTTGTAGAAATCAACCAGCGCGGCATACGGCGGGTTCTGTGCAATCCTGCCGTGCCACATGGGCAGTTCGGCATAGCCCGAGACCATTTCACCGCCCAGCGTGGAGACGCGGTAGAACATGCGGCTCTGGTTGTCGGCTTCGAAGATTTCCAGTGCCGAATAGGGCACCAGGGCGCGCAGCTCCGCGGCGTCGTCGTAGCCGTGCACGTCGATCTGTTCGCTGATGCTCTTGGCCGAGGCCAGCAGCGTGCGGTCATAGGCGGTGTTCAGCGCGGCCAGGGTCTGCTGGTGCAGGCTCCAGGTGTTGAAGCCGATCAGCAGCACCATGGGCAGCAGAATGCCTACCAGCAATTGCCGGCGCAGCGACCAGGTCGAGCGCAGGGCGGTGTCTGGTGTGGCCATGGCGTTCAGTCTTCGGCCTTGAGCAGATAGCCCAGGCCGCGCAGCGTCATCAGTGCCACGCCCGTGCCGGCCAGTTTCTTGCGCAGGCGATAGACCACCACTTCCACGGCTTCGTATTGCACTTCCGTGGCGCCGGGAAAGACCAGTGCAAACAGGCGCTCCTTGGCCACGGCGTGGCCCGGGCGTGCGAGCAAGGCCTGCATCAGCGCGCGCTCGCGCGGCGTCAGATCCAGGGGCTGGCCCCAGGCGTAGAGCACGCCGTTGTCCTTGTCGTAGCGCAAGGCGCCCAGCACCAGGGCTTCGTCGGCGGGCGGGCTGGACAGGCCGGTGCTGCGGCGCAGCAGGGCGCGCAGCCGGGCTTCGAGTTCGTCGAGGTCAAACGGCTTGGCCAGGTAGTCGTCGGCGCCGGCGTTGAGGCCCAGCACGCGGTCGCCCACGGTGCCCCGGGCCGTCAATATCAGCACGGGCGTGCGCAGCCCCTGCTGGCGCGCGGCCTGCAGCACCTGCAGTCCGTCCATACCGGGCAGGCTCAGATCGAGGACGATGGCATCGGGCTGGTCGGTCTGCCACTCCAGCAGGGCGGAGGGCCCGTCGGCCGCGGTGCGCACCTGCATGCCGCGGCGCGCCAGCGTGCGTTGCAGCGTGGCGCGCATGGCGGGATCATCTTCTACGAGCAACAAACGCATGGGGGCGCAGGTTAGCACTTGTGGCCGTGTTTTGTCGGCTGGGCCGCCGCCACAGGGGCCGTCTTTGCGGGATTACACCTACAGTGACCGACAGCGGTTTGACAGCTCCCTGTCGCATGATGGCCCGGCACCGAGCGTGCGATTCCGCCAGACCAACAAGGAGACAACTATGCGTCGAGACACCTTCCTCCAATCGCTGGCCGCTTTGGCCGTTGCCGGCGTACTGCCGATGAGTGCCCAGGCCGCGCAAGCCGTCAAGATGATGCTGCCAGCCAATCCAGGCGGCGGTTGGGACAGCACGGGCCGGGCCCTGGGCAAGGCCTTGCAGGATGCCGGCGTGGCCTCGTCTGTCACCTATGACAACAAGGGCGGCGCAGCCGGTGCTATCGGTCTGGCCCAGTTCGTCAACGGCAGCAAGGGCGACCCGAACGCGATGATGGTGATGGGCGCCGTGATGCTCGGCGGGATCATCACCGGCAAGCCGCCGGTGAACCTGAGCCAGGCCACGCCGCTGGCGCGCCTGACCAGCGAATACAACGTGTTCGTGCTGCCGGCCAACTCGCCTTACAAGAGCATGGCCGATGTGGTCGCCCAGCTCAAGAAGGACCCGGGCAGCGTCAAGTGGGGGGGCGGCTCGCGTGGCTCCACC
>JAMNYN010000340.1 GCA_023622805.1 Pseudomonadota bacterium
GCATGCCACTGCTTTTTCCAGGCATACGCCGCGCGCATTCTGCTGCGGCCGCCGAGGAATGCACAGCCTCCTACAATCCCCAACATGGCGCAAACCTTTGATATCTGTATTCGTGGGGCCGGCATCGTCGGCCGCACCCTGGCCCTGTTGCTGGCCCGTGAACGCCTGCGCGTCGCGCTGGTGGCAGCCCCGACTCCGCCGGCAGGCCACCATGACGTGCGGGCCTACGCCCTGAACGCGGCCTCGCGCCAGCTGCTCGAATCCCTGCGCAGCTGGCCCGATGCCCAGCACGCCACGGCCGTGCGACAAATGCAAGTGCATGGCGACCTCGACGGCAGCGTGTATTTCGATGCCTCGGCCCAGCAGGTGGATGCGCTGGCCTGGATTGTCGATGTGCCGGCGCTCGAAGCCCGCCTGGGTGAAGCCGTGCGCTACCAGCCGCTGGTGGAAGTGGTCGATGCGCCCGTGGACGCGCCGCTCACGGCCGTCTGCGAAGGCCGCGCCAGCCGCACGCGCGCCGAGTTCGGCGTGGAGTTTTCCATCACGCCTTACGGCCAGCATGCGATTGCCACCCGGCTGCGCTGCGAAAAACCCCATGGCGAAGCCGCGCGCCAATGGCTGTCGCCCGAAGGCATTCTGGCCCTGCTGCCGCTGGACGGCCCCGAGGGCCACACCGTGGCCGTGGTCTGGTCCGTGGCCCAGGAAAACGCCAGCACCTGGATGAATGCCAGCCCCGAAGCCTTTACCCAGCGCCTCGAAGACATCAGCCAGGGGACCTTGGGCCGGCTGGAACTGGCCAGCGAGCGCCTGTCCTGGCCGCTGCAGCAGGCCATGGCCGACCGCTGGTGCGGCACCCTCCCGGGCGCCACGGGGCGCAGCTGGGCACTGGTCGGCGACGCCGCCCACAACGTCCATCCCCTGGCCGGCCAGGGACTGAATCTGGGCCTGGGCGATGCGCAGGCCCTGGCGCGCGTGCTCCAGCAACGCGACGCCTGGCGCAGCACGGGTGACCGCCGGCTGCTGCGCAGCTACGAACGTGAACGCAAGGCCGCGCTGGCCCCCATGGGCCTGGCCATGGACGGGCTGCAGCAGCTCTTTACCCGCCGTGAAGCGCCTTTGCAGGCCTTGCGCAACTGGGGCATGAAAGGCTTCGAGCACAGCGGCCCGCTCAAGGACTGGATGGCCCGCCAGGCCATGGGACTGGACACTTGAATACGCCAGACGCGCCTGTGCCGCACCGCGGCCAGACACCTCAACGACAACGGAACCCTCTTGCCATGAAACTTTTTTTCCCTTTGCTGGCTGCAGCACTCTTCTCCTTCGGCGTGTCGGCCCAGGCACAAGATGCCAGCCTGCGCAAGAACCTGTCCGAACGCATTCCCCAGCTCGCCAAGATCGATGAAGTGCGTCCCACGCCCATGGCCGGCCTGTTTGAAGTGCGCATCGGCACCGACCTGTTCTATACCGATGCCAAGGGCAACTACCTGATCCAGGGCGAGCTCATCGACACCAAGGCCAGGCGCAATCTGACCGAAGACCGAATCAACCAGCTGACTTCGGTGGACTTCTCCGCCCTGCCGCTCAAGGACGCCATCACCATCGTGCACGGCAACGGCGCGCGCAAGATGGCCGTGTTCGAAGACCCGAACTGCGGCTATTGCAAGCGCTTCGAGCGCGACATGCAAAACGTCGACAACGTCACGGTCTACCTGTTCCTCTACCCCATCCTGAGCCCCGACTCGACCGAAAAATCGCGCAACATCTGGTGCGCCAAGGACAAGGCACTGGCCTGGCATGACCTCATGCTGCGCGACAAGGCCGTGCCGCCCGCGAGCTGCGACACCGCCGCGCTGCAGCGCAACCTGGCGTTCGGCCGCAAGTACAAGATCACCGGCACGCCGACCCTGATCTTTGCCAACAACACCCGCGTTCCCGGCGCCATCAGCGCCGCCGACGTGGAAAAGCACCTCGCCACCGCCCGCTGACCCTGCGCGCGCCCAGCCCTGGGCGCGCACTTCTTTTTCCCGGCCTCTGGGCACGGCATTGCACGCGTCCAGGCCTCTTGCCCTGAGCGCCCATGCCTGCCTCCACCGTTTTTGACTCCCTGCCCGCCGACGCGGCCCACGTGCACTACCGCGTCAGCGCGCTGGACCTGCACGCCCATTTGTTCGAGATCGAGCTCAGCGTGCAAGCGCCGACAGCGCAGCAGCAGCTCGCGCTGCCGGTCTGGATTCCGGGCAGCTACCTGGTGCGCGAATTCGCCAAGAACCTGCAAGGTCTGCAGGCCACGCAGGCCGGCCAGCCCGTAGACCTGCGCCAGCTCGACAAGCACCGCTGGGAAGTCGACTGCACGGCCGGCCAGCCGCTGGCCCTGCGCTACCAGGTCTGCGCCTACGACAACTCGGTGCGCACGGCCTGGCTGGATGCACAGCGCGGCTTCTTCAACGGCACCAGCCTGTGCCTGCGCGTTCTGGGCCAGGAAGACGCGCCCCACAGCCTGGAAATCGCCGCCACGGCCGCCACCGCCGACTGGTCCATCGCCACCGGGCTGGAGCCGGTCCATGTCAACGACCAGGGCTTCGGCCTGTACCGCGCCGCCGACTACGACGAACTGGTCGACTGCCCGGTCGAGATGGGGCGCTTCTGGAGCGGCTTCTTCGAGGCCGGCGGCGTGCGCCACCAGTTCGTCGTGGCCGGGGCGACGGAATCCTTCGACCACGCCCGGCTGCTGGAAGACAGCCGCAAGATCTGCGAAGCCGCCATCGGCTTCTGGCACGGTCACGACGCCAGCCGCCCGCCCCACGGCCGCTATGTGTTCATGCTCAACGCCGTCCACGACAACTACGGCGGCCTGGAACACCGCAACTCCACGGCGCTGATCTGCGGCCGCCGCGATCTGCCCCGCCTGGGCGACAGCAAGACCAGCGACGGCTACACCACCTTGCTGGGCCTGATCAGCCATGAGTACTTCCACACCTGGAACGTCAAGCGCCTGCGGCCCGCGGCCTTTGCGCGCTACGACTACGACCAGGAAAACTACACCGAGCTGCTGTGGTTCTTCGAAGGCTTCACCAGCTACTACGACGACTTGCTGCTGCTGCGCGCCGGCCTGATCGACGAGGCCAAGTACCTCAAGCTCATCACCAAGACCATCAACCAGGTGCTGCAGACGCCGGGCCGCACCGTGCAAAGCGTGGCCCAGTCCAGCTTCGATGCCTGGGTCAAGTACTACCGCCAGGACGAGAACACCGCCAACAGCACCGTCAGCTACTACACCAAGGGCGCGCTGGTGGCCCTGAGCCTGGACCTGGCCCTGCGCCGCGACGGCGCGACTTCGCTGGACGCCGTGATGCACGCGCTGTGGCAGCGCTGCGCCGCCGGCCCCATGAGCGAGGAGGATGTGCTGGCCGTGCTGCATACGCTGTCGGGCCGCAGCTTTGCCACGGAGCTGGCCCAGTGGGTGCACGGCACGCAGGACCTGCCGCTGGCCGAGCTGCTGGCCGCCCACGGCGTACGCCTGCAGGCCGAGCCGCCCCAGCCCGCGCAGCGCCTGGGCCTGCGCGTGCAGGAGAACCACAGCGTGCAGATCAAGTCCGTGCTGCGCGGCGGCCTGGCCGAGCGCGCGGGCCTGATGGCCGGCGACGAATGGCTGGGCATCGAACTGGCCGGCGGCAGCGCCTGGCGCCTGACCAAGCTCGACGACCTGGCCTTGTACGCCGGCCAGGCCGAGCAGCTCACGGCCCTGATCGCACGCGACCAGCAGCTGCTGCGCCTGCCGCTGGCCCTGAAAACACCCGACACCGACGCCCCGGCCAATATCGGCCTGGCCATCACCGACGCCGCCGCCGCGCGGCGCTGGCTGGGCGGCGCGACGGCCGAAGCCGCGTCAGCACCGGCTGCCGCAGCTTCGGCTGCCGCAGCTTCGGCTGCCGCAGCTTCGGCTGCCGCAGCTTCGGTATAGTTCCACAGGCATCTACAACAACGACCGGAGATATCCCCTTGGCCTACGAAACGCTGGAAGTTCGCACCGAAGCAGACAAAGTCGGTGTCATCACCCTCAACCGCCCCAAGCAACTCAATGCCTTGAACGAACAGCTCATGACCGAGCTGGGCACGGTGTTGAAAGCCTTCGACGCGGACGAGAAAATCGGCTGCATCATCATCACCGGCAGCGAAAAATCCTTTGCCGCGGGCGCGGACATCGGTGCCATGGCGAACTACAGCTTTGTGGACGCCTACAAGGGCGACTACATCACGCGCAACTGGGAAACCATTCGCGGCATCCGCAAGCCCGTGATCGCGGCCGTGGCCGGCTTCGCGCTGGGCGGCGGCTGTGAGCTGGCCATGATGTGCGACTTCATCATTGCCGCCGACAACGCCCGCTTCGGCCAGCCCGAAATCAAGCTGGGCGTGATCCCCGGCGCCGGCGGCACCCAGCGCCTGCCGCGCGCCATCGGCAAGGCCAAGGCCATGGACATGGCTCTCACCGGCCGCATGATGGACGCCCTTGAGGCCGAGCGCTCCGGTCTGGTCAGCCGCGTCGTGCCCCTGGACAAGCTCATGGACGAAACCCTGGGCGCGGCCTTGATGATCAGCGACTTCTCGCAGATCGCCGTGATGGCCGCCAAGGAATCGGTCAACCGCGCTTTCGAAAGCAGCCTCAGCGACGGCGTGATGTTCGAGCGCCGGCTCTTCCACGCGCTGTTCGCCACCCAGGACCAGAAGGAAGGCATGGATGCGTTTGTGAACAAGCGCCCCGCCAACTTCACACACCAGTGAAGCAGAAGATTT
>JAMNYN010000337.1 GCA_023622805.1 Pseudomonadota bacterium
CGCGTCGGTCCAGGGGGGGCGTTGTCCATGGTACGCAGCCCTTGCACTGGCGCGCCCCAGCAAGGGGGCAGCGAGGAAGGGCCGCACCTGGGCGCCCCCCCCCCCGAACCGAGGGTGCCGTCCCTGGCCGGGCGCCCCTAACCGGGCGTCCCTAACCGGGCGTCCCCCTCCACCGCAGGTTGAGAGGGGGAAGACGGGGCGCGCCTAGCGCGAAGCGGCTCAGGGGGGGCCTTTTTTAATGCCCGGCGAAGTCAACCAGGGTAAACAGTGGCAGACCGCTGTCGCGCAGGTGTTGCGAGCCGCCAAGTTCGGGCAGGTCCACGATGGCTGCGCCTTCGATCACCTGCGCGCCCAGCTTTTCCAGCAATTTCTTGCCCGCCATCATGGTGCCGCCCGTGGCGATCAGGTCATCGATCAGCAGCACCCGGTCGCCGGCCTTGACGGCATCGGCGTGCAATTCCACGGTGGCGCTGCCGTACTCCAGCTCATAGGTTTCTTCCACCGTGGTGAACGGCAGCTTGCCTTTCTTGCGGATGGGCACGAAGCCCACGTTGAGCTCGTAGGCCACCACCGCTCCCAGGATGAAGCCGCGCGCGTCCAGGCCGGCGACCACGTCGGGGCGCAGGGCCGGGTCCATGTAGCGGTGGACGAAAGCATCGATCAGCACTCGAAAGACCTTGGGGTTTTGCAGCAGGGGCGTGATGTCGCGGAATTGCACGCCTGGCGCGGGCCAATCGGCCACGGTGCGGATGTATTGCCGAAGGTAGTCGTTGATGGTGAGTGTGAGCATGGCTAAGGCGATGTGGGGAGGCGGGCAGGGCGCTGGCGCGCGGCAGTGGAGCAGTGTAAACAGCCCGGCGCCAAGGTCAATGCCGCCGACCTGGGGGTGCCAGCGGGGTACTGGCCGGCGGGGACTAAAATCCGTGCATGAAATCTGCTGCTGCCGCCGTGCGCCCTTTTGATGGCCCACGGGCCCTGGAACTGGCCCGTGAGACCCTCGGTATCGAGGCCCAGGCCCTACAGGCCCTGTCTGACCGCCTGTCCCCTGCGTTCGCGCAGGTCGTTGAACGCATTCTTGCCCTGCGCGGCAGGGTGGTGGTGATGGGCATGGGCAAAAGCGGCCATGTGGGCCGCAAGATCGCGGCGACGCTGGCATCCACCGGGACGCCAGCCTTTTTTGTGCACCCGGGCGAGGCCAGCCATGGCGACCTGGGCATGGTCACCGAAGCCGATCTGGTGCTGGCGCTGTCCAACAGCGGCGAGAGCGATGAAATCGCCGCCCTGCTGCCTGCACTGCGCCGCCAGGGCGTGCCCTTGGTGGGCATGACGGGCGGGGCCGAGTCGACGCTGGCCCGGCATGCGGACTGGGTGCTCGATACCCGTGTGGAACGCGAAGCCTGCCCGCTGAACCTGGCGCCTACGGCCAGCACCACGGCCCAATTGGCCATGGGCGATGCGCTGGCGGTGGCGCTGCTGGATGCCCGCGGCTTTCGGGCCGAAGACTTTGCACGCTCCCACCCCGGCGGTGCGCTGGGCCGCAAGCTGTTGACCCATGTGGGCGACGTCATGCGCTCGGGCGAGGACATCCCCCGGGTACCGGCCGAGGCCTCCTTCTTGCAGTTGATGCGCGAGATGAGCGCCAAGGGCCTGGGTGCCTCGGCCATCGTCGGCTCCCAGGGCGAATTGCGCGGCATCTTCACCGATGGGGACTTGCGCCGGCGCATCGAGGCCGGGGACGATTTGCTCAGCACCACGGCCGGCGCCGTCATGCACCCTCAGCCGCGCACCATTCGCGTCGACGCGCTGGCCGTAGATGCCGCGCGACTGATGGAGCAGCACGGCATCACTTCGGTGCTGGTGGTGGAGGGGGCCGACCAGCTGGTCGGCGTGGTACATATTCGCGACCTGCTGCGCGCCAAGGTGATCTGATGGAACATTCTGCTGTGTCTCCCGCGCTGCACTTCGACCCCCAACTGCTGCTCAAGGCCCAGGGGGTGCGCGTGGCCTTTTTTGACGTCGACGGCGTGCTCACCGACGGCGGGCTGTATTTCAGCCAGGAAGGGGAAGAGCTCAAGCGCTTCAGCACGCTCGACGGCCATGGCCTGAAGCTGCTGCAAAAGGCCGGCATCACGCCGGTGGTGGTGACCGGCCGGGATTCGGCGGCCCTGCGTTTGCGCCTGAAGAACCTGGGCGTGGAACATGCGCGCTTCGGCACCGAGGACAAGCTGCCGGCGGCCGAGGAGTTCTTGCGCCTGCTGGGACTGGACTGGAGCCAGGCCGCCGCCATGGGGGATGACTGGCCTGACCTGCCGGTGATGCGCCGCGCGGCCATCGCCTGCGCGCCGGCCAACGCCCATGCCGAAGCGCTGGCCGTGGCGGACTATGTCACCGCGCGCCAGGGAGGCTATGGCGCGGCCCGCGAATTCAGTGATCTGTTGCTGGTGGCGTCCGGACGCTATGCGGCCCTGCTTGAAAGCTATGCATGATGCGCAATCGCTGGCACCGCAGCTGGGACAGCTTCACGATCTATCTGCCGGTGGTGCTGATGGGTCTGATGGCGCTGGCCAGCTGGTGGCTGGTGCGCAATGCACCCACGGCCCAGCCGGCAGCGTCGGCCCGGGCCCCGGTGCATGAGGCGGACTATTTCATGAAGGATTTCGCGGTGCAGAGCTTCGACGCCGCAGGCCACATGAGCAGTCAGCTCCAGGGCGTGGTGGCACACCATTACCCCGATACCGATACGCTGGAAATCGACGGCGTGAAGATGCAGTCGACGGCCCCCGATGGTCGCCGCACCCTGGTGGTGGCCAAGCGCGGCCTGAGCAACGGCGATGGCTCGGAAATCCAGTTGTTCGGCGATGCCCGGGTCACGCGCGAAGCCATGGTGCTGCCCGATGGCAAGCGTTCTCCCGAGCTGCGTTTCGAAGGCGAATTCCTGCACGCCTGGGTGAACGAGGAAAAAGTCAGTTCGAACCAGCCCGTGGTGCTGTGGCGCGGCAGCGACCGTTTCACGGCCGACAGCCTGGACTACGAGAACCTGGACCAGGTGCTGCAACTCAAGGGCCGGGTGCGTGGCGTACTGCAGCCAGGCCCTGCCAAATGAGCCTGCCCACGCCCACCACCCGGCCGCTGGCCTTCATCACCGGCGCTTCCAGCGGCATAGGCCAGGCCCTGGCCGGGCGTTTTTATGCCCAGGGCCATGATCTGGCCCTGGTGGGCCGCAACACGCAGGCCATGCACGACTGGGCCCAGGGCCTGGGGCTGGATCCAGCGCGCTACGCGGTGTATGGGGCCGATGTGTCGGTGGCCGACAGCATCGTCGAGGCCGGTCTGCAGTGCCTGGCACGCCAGGGCCTGCCGCAGGTGGTGGTGGCAAGCGCCGGCGTGAGCTGGGGCGTGGACTCGGCCGAGCGTGCCGACCTGGAGGTCATGGCCCAGCTGTGGGCCACCAACAACCTGGGCATGGCCGCGACTTTCCATCCCTTTATCCGCCCCATGCGGGAGCGTGGATCGGGCACCCTGGTCGGGATTGCCAGTGTGGCCGCGATCCGCGGCCTGCCCGGCCACGGCGCCTATTGCGCCAGCAAGGCCGGCGTGGTCAGCTATTGCGAGAGCCTGCGCGGCGAATTGCGCGCGAGCGGCGTGCGCGTGGTGACCCTGCTGCCCGGCTATGTCGCGACGCCGCTTACGCGCAATAACCGCTACGCCATGCCTTTCTTGCTGACGGCCGATGCATTCGCCGTCCGTGCCTTGCGGGCCATCATGCGGCAAACCAGCTATTGCGTGATTCCCTGGCAGATGGGAGTGGTGGCCAAGCTGCTGCGCATTCTGCCCAATCGCGTATTTGACCGCCTGCTCCAAGGCCGACAAACAAAACACCGGCATATCGAGAAATAATCAGATGACTGATTATTTCTCCGTGTGAAACGCACAGCTAGGCTGTGGAATGGCCGCAGCATCTTGATTTCTACCAATGGGTATGGACGTAAAAAAAGGCTTCAATTGAAGCCTTTTGTTTTGCGGTGATTAATTACTCACCGTGGTTGTTGCCATAACCGCCGCGGCCACCACCGCCACCACCGCCGCCGCCGCCACGGGGGCCGGAACCATAGGGGCTGCGAAAGCCGCCGTCGTTGCGACTGCCGCCGTAACCGCCACCGCCTTCACGGCCACCACCACCGTAGCCACCGCCTTCGCGGCCAGCACCGCCGTAGCCTCCGCCTTCGCGGCCGCCGCCGCCATAGCCGCCGCCACCACCACCGTAGCCGCCGCCTTCACGGCCGCCACCACCATAGCCGCCCCCGCCGCCGCCATAGCCACCGCTGCGCGGTGGGCGAGGCTCCATCGGACGGGCTTCGTTGACGACCAGACTGCGGCCGCCGAGCGATTGTCCGTTCATGCCTTCGATCGCTGCCTGCGCTTCTTGATCGCTGCCCATCTCGACGAAACCAAACCCCTTGGAGCGACCGGTGTCGCGTTCCATCATGACCTTGGCACTTGTCACTGAACCATACTGGCCGAATGCCTGCTCAAGATCGTTGTCGCGCACTCCATAAGGGAGATTGCCAACATACAGCTTGTTGCCCATTAGAGAACTCCTCAAACTCTCACGTACACAATTGCTGTGGTGCTCACATGTTGCCAGCGATCCATTGAAAGAAAACCTGCGCACGCATTGCAAATCACCTGCACTGATATCGGTAATGCCGACATCAAATTATGAGGTAAAAGAAATGCAAAAAAAAAGCCGGCATATGTCGGTTTAGCG
>JAMNYN010000083.1 GCA_023622805.1 Pseudomonadota bacterium
CTGCCGCGCGTTCCGACCGAAATGACGTTGGCGGACATCGTGCGCGTCAAGGCCGATTTCGTCGCCGCCGCACGCCGCGCGCGCGATGCGGGCTTCCAGTGGCTGGAGCTGCACTTCGCCCACGGCTATCTCGCGCAGAGCTTTTTCTCGGCGCACTCGAACCAGCGCACCGACGCCTACGGCGGCAGCTTCGACAACCGCGCGCGCTTTCTGCTGGAAACGCTGGCGGCGGTGCGCGAAGTCTGGCCGCAGAACCTGCCGCTGACGGCGCGCTTCGGTGTGATCGAGTACGACGGCAAGGACGAGGAAACGCTGGCCGAGTCGATAGCGCTGGTCAAGCAGATGCGCCAAGGCGGCCTGGATCTGCTCAATGTCAGCGTCAATTTCGTGATTCCCGATGTGAAGATTCCCTGGGGCACGCCGGCCTTTCTCGCGCCCATCGCCCAGCGCGTGGCGCGCGAGGCTGGCTTGCCGGTCGCGTCGAGCTGGGGCATCGATGACGCCGAGATCGCGGAACGCGCGGTCGCCGAGCAGCAGATGTCGCTGGTGATGATTGGCCGCGCGATGCTGGCCAATCCCCACTATCCCTATGTGCTGGCGCAGGCGCTCAAGGAGGCGCGCCCGGACTGGACGCTGCCCGCGCCTTACGCGCATTGGCTGGAACGCTACCGCGGCGCGGGCAAGAAGTCCGTGCAGTAAGCGGGTGCGCTAGCCGAGCGGCGGAAGCCGCTTGGCAGGCCGTCTCAAGCCTTGCGGCGGAACACCAGGTCCCAGACGCCGTGGCCCAGCTTGAGGCCGCGGTTCTCGAACTTGGTCAGCGGACGGTAGTCGGGCTGGGGGGCATAGCCCTGGGCCGTGTTTTCCAGCAGCGGCTCGGCCGACAGCACTTCCAGCATCTGCACTGCATAGGGCTCCCAGTCGGTCGCGCAGTGCAGGTAGCCGCCGGGCTTGAGGCGTGAGGCCAGCTTGGCGATCAGCGGCGACTGCACCAGGCGGCGCTTGTTGTGCTTCTTCTTGTGCCAGGGGTCGGGAAAGAAGATGTGCACGCCATCGATGCTGGCTTCGGGCAGCATGTTGTCGATGACTTCCACGGCATCGTGCCGCAGGATGCGGATGTTCTTGATGTCCTGTTCGCCGATGCGCTTGAGCAGCGCGCCGACGCCAGGTTCGTGCACTTCGCAGCACAGGAAGTTGTCGTCGGGGCGCACGCGCGCGATGTGCGCCGTGGCTTCGCCCATGCCGAAACCGATTTCCAGGATCAGCGGGGCGCTGCGTCCGTACGCGGCATTCGCATCCAGCGGGGCGGCCTGGTAGTTCAGCAGGAACTGGGGGCCCACTTCGGCAAAGGCCTTGGCCTGACCGGTCGTGGTGCGGCCTGCGCGGAGCACATAGCTTTTGATGGTTTTGGGATAAGCCACGCCGGCGGGAGCTGCTGTGCCGGGCGTTGCGTCTTGGGGGGCGTCAGGGCCGGGAGCGGCCGCATCTTGGGTTTGGTGTTCAGTCACGGGGCAGATTGTAATTTGCCCGCCAGGCTGCGACCCACAGGGCCAGTGCATCGGCCAGGGATTTGTGGGTGCAATCGGCTGCGGGCAGGCCCAGGGCGGCCGCGGCGGCGTCCAGCGCAGCGCGGCAGGCCTGGGGTGTGGAGACATCGACGGCGCGCGCGCCGTGCTGCTTGGAGAGCTTTTCGCCGTCGGCGCGCAGCACCAGCGGCGTGTGCAGATAGGCCGGCGTGGGCAGGCCCAGGGCCTGCTGCAGCAGCATCTGGCGCGGCGTGTTGTCGGTCAGGTCCGCGCCGCGCACGACATGGCTGACCCGCTGCGCGCCGTCATCGACCACCACGGCCAGCTGGTAGGCCCAGAGGCCGTCGGCGCGGCGCAGCACGAAGTCGCCCACGCTGCCCGCCACGTCCTGCGATTGGGCGCCCAGCCGGCGGTCCTGCCACAGCAGCAGGCCGGTGGCTGCATCCCAGGTGGGGGCGCCCGGGCCCACGAAGCTGCGTGCGAGATGGGCGGCCTTGTCGGTCGCAAAGCGCCAGGCGCGGGCCGGGCGGCCCTGCAGGCCTGCGCGGCAGGTGCCGGGGTAGGGGCGCTCGACATGGCGCTCGCGCGCCAGTCCCTGGGTCTGCCAGGCGGCTTCGATGTCACGCCGGGTGCAGGCGCAGGGGTAGGCGAGCTGCCGATCCAGCAACTGCTTCAAGGCTTGCGCGTAAACGTCGCCGCGCGCGGACTGCCACAGCGGCGCTTCGTCGGGCAGCAGGCCGCAGGCGGCGAGCTGCTGCAGTATCAATTCGTCCGCGCCGGGCATGCAGCGCGGCGGGTCTATGTCTTCGATGCGCACCAGCCAGCGCCCGTGGTGGGCGCGCGCGTCGAGCCAGCTGGCCAGGGCAGCAACCAGCGAGCCCGCATGCAGCGGGCCCGTGGGAGAGGGCGCAAAGCGCCCGACATAGCAGGAAGGAGTCCGCTGCAAACCGCTCATGCCACTTTCAATGCCAACTCCAGTCCGGAGACAAAGGCGTCTTCCACACGCGCGCCCAGGCACCAGTCGCCACAGGCGCCCAGGCCGGTCTTGCGGTTCCACAGGAAGGGATGGCCCAGGGGGTGCATGGTTTGCGCATGCGGCCAGAAGCGGCTGCTGGTGTGCGTGGGCGTGGCGCGGATGCCGGTGATTTCGGCGAAAGCCTTTTGCAGCTTGGCCTCGATGCGCGCCGCATCGTCGTTGCGGTGCTCCTGCGACCAGGCCGGGCTCGCCTGCACGGTCCAGCGCTCCAGCGCCGAGCGCCCGGGCTTGGACGATTCGCGCGCCAACCAGGCGACGCGGTGGTGGGTGCTGCGCGCCGCATTCCAGTTCGGCCCCAGCGTGATCAGACCGGGCTGCTGGGCATGGGCAAAAGTCAGGTGTAGCGTCCAGCAGGGCGCGATGTCGATGTTGTCCAGGGCGTGGCAATGCAGATCGGCGCAGCCGGTGGGCGAGAGCAGGGCGCGGGCCAACGGCGCGGGCAGGGCCACAAGCACCGAGTCAAAGCCGGCATGCACTGTTTGCTGGGAAGGGTCGAGCGTGTTCTCGGTTTGCAGCTGCCACAGCGTGGGGTCGAGTCGGTCGCGCTGCAGGGCAGTGACGCGGGTCTGGGTCAGCAGACGGCCGACGTCGGCCAGTGGCTGGGCCCAGGCGGCCGGCAGGCTTTGCATATGGGGTGTGGCCACCCAGTGGGATTCCCGCGGTGGCGGCGCGGCGCTGGCGATGCGCCCGGCGCTGTCGAGCACGCGGATGGTGGTGGCGCTCCAGGGGCGGCACAGCTGCGGGTGCATGTCCAGCACCTGCTTGAAGCGTGGATCGCGCACGGTGAAGTATTGCGCTCCGGAGTCGAAGCTGCCGTGCAATGTGTTCTGCGAGGCCATGCGGCCGCCGACATCGCTGGCCTGCTCGAATACCGTGACATGGTGGCCGGCCTGCATCAGCGTGCGGGCACAGGCCAGGCCGGCGATGCCGGCACCGATCACGGCAATGGTCTGGGGTCGGTGGCGCGTGCGGCGCGGATGGAGCGCGGTCGTGGGTGAAGGGGCAGGGGTGCGGAGCGTGCGTGTAGCAGTCATGACATGCCTTTCGGAAAGCGGGGAAGCAGATTCGGGGTTCTCGCACAGCCACAGCCTGGACGGCGGCCTGCACTGACTCTACACCCGCGCGGGAGCTTGGCGGGCGAAGCTTGCATCAACAGTCCTGATGGTTTTCCAGCAAAGCTGCCCGCGTCGTGGGGCTGGACAACTTTTCCAGCCACCATTGCAATGCCCGTCCGGGGCTGGCATGGCCCGATGTGGTCCAGGCATAGTGCACGCGCAGGCTGCGCGCAGGGCGCACGACCTGGCGCACGACCAGCTTGCCGGCCTGCTCATAGGCTCGGACCATGCCTTGGGGCAGGAAGCCGTAGCCCAGTCCGCGCACCTGGGCTTCGATTTTCGCGGCCATGCTGTCCACCGTGAGCACCTGCTGGCCGTCGAGCAGGCCCACGCTGGTGGTGTCGCGCAGCCCCGAGTCGGCCACGGCAATCGCCCGGTGCTGCAGCAGGGTGGCGTCGCTGATGGGCTCGACTTCCTGGGCCAGCGGGTGGTGGGGAGCCACGGCAAGAATGAAAGCCAGGTCACCCAGGTCCTGCAGCTGAATGCCGGCCACGTTGCTGGCGTTGACGGCCACGCCTATGGCCAGATCGGCGCGGCCCGTGGTCAGCGGCTCCAGCGTGCCATTGAGAATGCCCTCGCGCAGCTTCAGGCGCGTTGGCGGGGCGATGGCGTAAAAAGCCTCGACCAGATCGAACAGCGGCCCGCGCGCCAGCACGCCGTCGGTGACTATGGTCAGCTGCGGCTCCCAGCCCGTGGCGACGCGGCGCACGCGGTGCGCCAGGCTGTCGATGTCCTGCAGCAGCCGGGCGCCTTCGCGCAGCAATTCCATGCCGGCTTCGGTGGGCTGGGCCTGGCGCGAGCGCCGGTCGAACAGCAGCACATCCAGCGCATCTTCCATTTGCCGCACGCGGTAGGTCAGGGCGCTGGGCACCAGGCCCAGCGAACGGGCGGCGGCGGCAAAGCTGCCGGTGTCGGCAATCACCTGCAGCATGGCCAGGCTGTCGGGAGTCAGTGCGTCGCGGGGGCTGGACATGGGTGGTGGAGGCGGCGAAGGTTCAAAGGGTTTGAATGATGCCATCAATCCGGCTGCAACCGCCCGCTGCTGAGCAGCGCTACAGTGAAAGCACAGAGATACAAAGGAGTTTTCCCATGC
>JAMNYN010000298.1 GCA_023622805.1 Pseudomonadota bacterium
CGCAGGAACGGGTGATCGATGACGTGCTCAACACCGAGTTTCCGGTAATCAACAGCGCCTACCAGGGCCGCAAGAACCGCTGGTCCTACCACGTGGTTTTCCCCCAGGGCGGGCGCGAGGAGCCGCGCTTTCCCGGGCTGGTCAAGTACGACCTGGAAACCGGTGGCTACGTGGCCTACAGCGCCGGGCCGCAGTTCTTCTACAACGAGCCCGGTTTTGCCCCACGCGACAAGGCCCAGGCCGAAGACGACGGCTATCTGGTGATGTTTGTCTGGAACCCGCATGCAAAGCAGTCGGAAGTGCAGATCTTCGATGCGCGCGAAGGGCGCATGGCCAACGGGCCGGTGGCCCGCGTGCTGCTGCCGCGGCGTGTTCCCCATGGGTTTCACGCGACCTATGTGAGCCAGTCAACCCTGCAGAAGTGGAAATAAATCATGATCTTGGTCAGTCAGGAAAAAATCGATGCCTTCGTCGCCAAAGGCTGGTGGGGGCGGGAAACCTTGGGCGGCATTTTTCTGGATACGGCGCAGCAGCAGCCAAGCACGTTTGCAGTGGCCGATCCACCCAACCGCGGCGAGCTGTTCGGCGGTGCCCCACAGCACTGGAGCTGGGCGGAACTGATGGCACAGGTGGGCCGCTTCAGCGCGCTGCTGCATGCCCAGGGCGTGCAAAAAGACGATGTGATCGTGCTGCAACTGCCCAATTGCGTGCAACTGCATGCGATCTATCTGGCCTGCGCGGTAAGCGGCATCGTCGTCTCGCCGGTGCCCATGCAATACCGCGAGCATGAACTCGCCCATGTGGTGCAAAGCACGCAGGCCAAAGGCATTGTTTCCACGCAGCGCCTGGGCAAGTACCTGGCGGCGCAGGAGATCGCGGCCATGGCCTGCAACTTCCCTTCCGTGCAGTGGATCTGGTCTTTCACCGACGGTTCTGGCCAGGCCTTGCCCGCGCGGGTGGAGGATCTCGATGCGGCCTTGCAGGCCTGCGCGCCCTGGAGTGCAGCGCAAATGCGCGCCCACATGCAGCACATCGGCCTGACTGCCGACGACGTGTTCACCATCTGCTGGACTTCGGGCACGGAGTCGCGCTCCAAGGGCGTGCCCCGCAGCCACAACGAATGGCTCATCGTCGGTCAGTCCGTGGCCGACGCCGGCCAGATGCAGCCCGGTGCCCAGATGGTGATTCCTTTCCCCTTCGTGAACATGGCGGGAATTTCCACCAGCCTCATCGCCTGGCTGCTGACGGCCGGCGGTCTGCACCACCACCATCCTTTCGATCTGGAGGTGTTCATTCGGCAATTGCAGGACCACCGCACGGATTACACGGTGGCGGCGCCGGCCGTGCTGAGCATGCTGCTCAAGGAGCCTGAGCTGCTGGCCAACGTCGACCTCAGTCGGCTGCGGCGCATAGGCTCCGGTGGCGGGCCTTTGGCGCCCTGGCTGGTGGAGCAGTTCGCCCAGCGCTTCGGTATCGAAGTGATCAATTATTTCGGCTCGAACGAAGGCGCTGCGCTGTCCTCCACGCCGCAGGACATTCCGGATCAGCAGCACCGGGCCAGCTACTTCCCGCGCCTGGGGGTGGACGGTCTGGTGTGGAAGGCGGTCAATGCGCCCAAGGTGAAAACGCGTCTGGTGGATGTGGATTCTGGCGAGGACATCCTGGAGCCTGGAAGGGCCGGGGAACTGCGCTACCAGGGCCCGATGGTGTTCCAGGGCTACTACAACAGCCCTGAACTCACGGCCCAGGCCTTCGATGACCAAGGCTTCTACAAGACGGGCGACCTGTTCGAAATCGCGGGCGACCAGAACCAGTACTACCGCTTCGCGGGCCGCCACAAGGACATCGTGGTGCGCGGCGGCATGAATATTTCGTGCGAGGAAGTCGAAAGCCTGCTGCTGTCGCACCCCAAAGTACGCGAGGCGGCGGTGATAGGCTGGCCGGACGAGGTGCTGGGCGAGCGGGTCTGTGCCGTGGTCGTGCCGCGCGACGGCCAGCCTCCGCCGGAGTTGGCCGAACTGGTGGCCCATCTGCGGCATGCGGGCAAGGTCGCGGCCTTCAAATGGCCCGAACGCCTGGAGCTCATCAGCGAGTTGCCGCGCAATCCCGTGGGCAAGGTGCTCAAGCGGGTGCTGCGCACGCAGTTGCAGCCCGCGGCGGCTCAGGGAGAGCAGGCATGAGCCGCGCGGCCTTGCTGCTGATCCCCGGCATGCTGACCCATGCCGGCATCTGGCGCGCGGTTTCGGCCCGGCTCCAGCATGCCATGGAAGCGCGGTTGCAGCTGCTCGTGGCCGATGTCTCGAGCCAGGACAGCATTGCGGACATGGCCGAAGACGCCTGGCGGTTGCTGGACCAGGTGGCGCCCGAGGTGCCTTGCGGCGTCGTCGGCTTTTCCATGGGCGGCTATGTCGCGCTGGAAATGCTGGCCCATGCGCAGCGGCCCCTGCGCATGGCTTGCCTGGTCTCGACTTCGGCGCGTGTGGAGGCATCGGCAGGCGTCGCGCAGCGCGAGAAAACCATGGACAGCCTGCGGGCTGACTTTGAACAGGCGATTGGCGCCACGGCGCTGTACGGCACGCACCCCGCCAACCGCGCCGACCTGGCGTCCTTGCTGGAGATGATGCGCAGCGTCGGCCCTGCCACCGCCGTTCGGCAGGTCCAGGCCATCATGCGCCGCCGCGACCTGCGCGCGCAGCTCGCCCGGCTGGATCTGCCCGTGCAGGTGTTGTGCGGGCAGGACGATCGCATCACGCCCTGGGCGCTGTCCGAAGAGCTGTCTGCGCTGATTCCCGGCGCAGGGCTGCAGTCGGTGCCGCAGGCCGGTCACATGCTGCCTTTCGAGCGCCCCGAAGTGCTGGCCGGCAGCCTGCTGGCCCAGCTGCACAACGCGGCCATTGATTTTTCAACGGAGTGATTCACCATGCCCGCAGAAATTGTGGACCGTATCGCCCCCACGCTGACGCAGTGGGACCACCCCTATACCAGCGGACCGTTCACGCCCAACTTTGTGGAGTACAACGCCACCGATCTGGAAGTAATAGGCACGATCCCGCCGCGGCTCGATGGCGTCTATCTGCGCAACACGCAAAACCCCGTGCACGATGCCTTGGGCGTGCGCCATGCCTTTGACGGCGACGGCATGCTGCATTTGCTCAGCTTCCACCAGGGCCGGTGTGAATACCGCAACCGCTTCCTGCGCACCAAGGCCTTCGAGCAGGAGCAGGCCGCGGGACACGGCCTGTATGCCGGCCTGATCGACAAGCCGGGCATCGCGCGCCACGCGGGCTGGGGCGCGCGCGGAGGGCTCAAGGACACTTCCGCTACCGATGTGATCGTGCACGCCGGCTCGGCCCTGACCACGTTCTACCAGTGCGGCGAGCCTTACCGTTTTGACGCCCGCACGCTGCAGCCGCTGGGCGTGGCCGCCTGGGGCAAGGACATCCTCCAGGACAAGGGCATCTCGGCCCATCCCAAGGTATGCCCCAGAACGGGCGACCTGCTGTTCTTCAACTACAGCAAGGAGGCGCCGTACATGCATTACGGCGAAGTCGACGCGCAGGACCGCCTGGTGCATTACGTGCCGGTGGCCTTGCCGGGCCCGCGGCTGCCGCACGACATGCTGCTGACGGAGAACTTCGCCATCCTCAACGACTTTCCCCTGCACTGGGACGAGTCCTTGCTGGCGCAGGGAAAGCACAAGCTGGTCTATGACCAGACCAAGCCCGCGCGCTTTGCCGTCGTGCCGCGCCGGCATGCGCCGCAAGACGGCGTGCGCTGGTTCGAGGCCAGTCCGACCTATGTGCTGCACTGGCTCAATGCCTGGGAAGAGGGCGATGAAATCGTCATGCACGGTTACCACCAGAAGTGGCCCATGCCCGAGGCCGGTTTCGACAACCAGGGCGCGAGGATGGGTCCGGACCGTTATGGCCCGACCCTCTATGAGTGGCGGCTGAATCTGCGTACGGGGGCCGTGCGCGAGCGCCGGCTGCACGAGCGCCATCTGGAATTCGGCCACGTGAATGCGCGCTACTGGGGCCGCCCCTACCGCTACTCCTACAACATGATCGCGCACCCCGATGCCTTCCTGTTTGACGGCATCGCCAAGTACGACCACACCACGGGCGCCATGCAGGAATACCGCTTTGGTGAAGGCCGCTTCGGCAGCGAGTCGCCCATGGCTCCGGCCATGGGCGCCACCGCGGAAGACGATGGTTACGTGGTCAGCTTCATCACCGACATGCAGGCCGACCGCTCGGAATGCCTGGTGCTGGACGCGCAGGACCTGGCCGCGGGGCCCGTGGCCCGCATCATCCTGCCGCACCGCATCAGCAGCGGCACCCATGCCTGCTGGGCAGACAGCGCGGAAATCCGCAGTCCCTTCACCGCATGAGCGGTGGCAACGAACAACCACCAGGAGAGCAACCCAATGACACAAGCTGTTTACGTGCTGGGCGGATACCAGACCGACTTTGCCAAGGCATGGTCGCGGTCCGGCCAGGATATTGCCGACATCGTGCAGGACACCGTGACCGGCGCCTTGCAAGCCTGCGCGCTTCAGCCGCAGGACATCCAGAGCATCCATGTGGGCAACGCCTTTGGCGAGCTGCAAAGACAGCAGGCCCACCTGGGCTCCATGGTGGCGCAGATGGTGCCCGCGCTGCATGGCGTGCCCGCCATGCGCCATGAAGGCGCATGCGCTTCCTCCTCCCTGGGCGTGCTCGCGGCCACGGCGGAAATCG
>JAMNYN010000032.1 GCA_023622805.1 Pseudomonadota bacterium
CATCTGCCGGTCGAGACGGCCTATCTGATGACGGCCTTTGGCTGCAACCTGGAAGGCGATATCTCCGAAGCGCAATTGCTGCAATCGCTGCGGCAAATGGCCCGCCTGCAGGACGAGCACGCCATCCGCCTGCAGCGGGTCTATCTGGCGGACACCGTCGGCTGGGCCAACCCGCACTCCGTGTGCCGCCGCGTGGAACTGGCGCGGCAGATCTTCCCACACGCCAGGATAGGCCTGCACCTGCACGACACCCGGGGCATTGGCATGGCCAATGCCTTGGCGGCGCTGCAGGAAGGGGTCGATCTGTTCGACGCATCCGTCGCGGGTTTGGGCGGCTGCCCATTCAGCGGGCACGCGACCGGCGGCGCCGCGGGCAACATCTGCACCGAAGATCTGGTGTTCATGTGCCATGAAATGGGCATCCACACGGGAATTGACCTCGACGCCCTGATCCAGGCCGCCCAGCTCGCCCAGCGCATCATCGGCCGGCGTCTGGACGGACGCGTGATGCACAGTGGGAGTCTCGGGTCCTTAAGAGCGCATTGACAGCCAGTGGCTGGCCCTCACACGCCCGTCGCCAGGCTCACTGGCTGGTGTCGGACTCGGCTTTGTGGAGCATGCGCTCCACCATCAACTGGTACAGGCGTATCAAGCGCTCCTGCGTCAACTCGCCGTCTTCGCGGTACCAGTTGCTCACCCCCGTCAGCAAGGACAGCAGGGCCTTGGCGGTGACGGCCGTCTTCTCGATGGCCCACAGGCCCTCTTTCTTGCCCTGGTTCAGTATCCCCAGCAGATGCTGCTCGTACTCCTTGCGCAGGGCCGTGACACGCACGTATTGCTCCGGCGACAGGCTTCTGAGCTCCATGTTGCCGATGAAGACTTCTTCCTTGCGCGCCGTATGCCACTGGATGTGAAAGCGCACGAACTCCTGCATGGCTTCGCGCGGGCCCGATACCTTGCCCATCTGCTGCTTGAAGTCATCCAGCAGTTCCTGCATGATGCTTTCCAGCAAAGTACCCAGGAATTCCTGCTTTTGCGGTATGTAGTTGTACAGGGAGCCGACGCGCAAGCCCACGTCGGCAGCCAGATCCCGCAAGTTCATTGCCTCGTAGCCGTGTTTGTAGATGCGCTTGAGGGCTGCAGCACGGATCGCACGCATGGTGTCCGCTCCATTGGCGCCGACGGGTCTACCCATTGTGTGAAGTCCTATTCAATCTGAGGCAAAAGTCCAGTTTACGCGACCCAGCGCAGGGGCACGCGCACCCATCGCGATAAGCCCAGTATTCAGTCCAGTGTCCGCGCTGGCCCGTGCGCCATCACTGGCGCCACGCCGGCTTGGCCTTGTGCAGAAAAGCATTGAAGCCTTCCACGGCCTCCGGCTGGCTCCAGGCATGGACCAGGGCGTCCACCGCCTTGGCATAGATGGCCTCTCCCGGCGCCTGCACTGAAATGCCGCGCAGCAAGGCCTTGGTCTGGCGCTGCGCGCCAGGCGCGCCCAGCAGCAGCGAGTGCTGCACTTCCTCGAGTTTCCGCGCCCCCTGCTCCGCGCTGCAGACATGGGTCACGAGCCCCAGTGTCTGGGCCGTGACGGCATCCACCACCGCGCCCAGCAGTGCCAGCTGCGTGGCCTGCCGAGCTCCCAGGCTGGCGACCAGAAAGGGCGAAATCGCAGCCGGCACAATGCCCAGGCGCGTTTCGCTCAAGGCAAATTTCGCCGTGCTCTCGCACACCACCACGTCGGCGCAGCAGACCAGGCCCAGGCCGCCGCCCATGGCATTGCCCTGGACATAGGCCACCAGCGGCTGGGGCAGCGCGTAGACCGCCCGGTACATGTCCGCAATGCCCTGCGCATGCTCACGCTGGTGCTGCGCCGAGCCGGAGAGTATGTTCTTCATCCATTCAATATCACCGCCCGCGCAGAAATGCTCGCCGGTCGCCGCCAGAACGACCACGCGAATGGAAGCATCCGCAGCAGCCGCCTCGAAGGCCTGCCTGATTTCCTGCAGCATCTCATGGTTGAACGCATTGCGCGCCTGGGGACGATGGAGCGTGAGCTGCAGCACGCCCGCTGCGGGTTGGGATGGAATCAGCGTATTCATATGCAAGTGCCAGATAGGCCAAAGTGGGCTGTCAACGCAGCAATTCGCGTCCGATCAGGACCCGCCGAATTTCCGACGTGCCGGCGCCAATCTCGTACAGCTTGGCGTCGCGCAGCAATCGCCCGGCGTCGTAATCGTTGGTATAGCCATTGCCCCCCAGGCATTGGATGGCGTCCAGGGCCGATTGCGTCGCGGATTCCGCAGCCAGAAGAATCACGCTGGCGGCTTCCTTGCGCAGCGCATGCCCCAGGTCGGCCCGTGCGGCCATGGTGTGCAGGTAGGCGCGACTGGAATGCAGGCGCGTATACATGTCGGCCAGCTTGGCCTGGATGAGCTGGAACTCGCCTATCGGCTGGCCAAACTGCTTGCGCTGTGCCACATAGGGCAGCACCATGTCCAGCGCGGCCTGCATGAAGCCCACGCAAGCCGAGGATGCCACCAGACGCTCATAGTCGAGGCCACGCATGAGCACCTTGACGCCCTGGTTGAGCGTTCCCAGCACCTGGTCGGCAGGCACAAAGCAATCATCGAAGACCAGCTCGCAAGTGCCCGAGCCCCGCATGCCCAACTTATCCATCCGCTGGCGCACGTCGAAGCCCGGGCTGTCACGCCGAATGATGAAGGCCGTGATACCCGCCTTGCCTGCCTCCGGCTGTGTCTTGGCATACACCACATAGGTGTCGGCATGCCAGCCGTTGGTGGTCCACAGCTTGCTGCCGGTGAGGCGATAGCCGTCCCCATCGGCGTTCGCGCGCAGGGCCATGGACACCACATCCGAGCCTGCACCGGCCTCGCTCATGGCCAGCGCCCCCACCGCCTTGCCGCTGAGCAGATCCGGTAGAAACGTCTTTTTCTGGGCCTCGGTGCCGTGCAGCTGGATCTGGTTCACACACAGGTTGGAGTGGGCGATGTAGGAGATCCCTACCGAGCCGGAGACACGCGAAATCTCCTCCGAAATCACGGCATGGGCCAGATAGCCCAGACCCGCGCCGCCGTAGGCTTCCGGCACCGTGGGGCCCAGCACACCCAGCGCCCCCAGTTGGGGCCACAGCTCACGGGCAAACCAATCTTCCTGATCGATCTTGCGCGCCAACGGCGCGATCTCCGCCAGCGCGAAACGCCGCACGCTGTCGCGCAAGCTCTGAAGCAACTCTTCCGACTCAAGCAGACTCATCAATGACTCCCATTTTTCATATCAGCAAAAGCGGCACGGGCCTGACCCTGCGCAGCCGCACTCATCATCCCGCGGGCCCCCTCAGGCGGGCGCTTTGGCCTGCAGCTGCAGGCGCAGCTCCCGCTTGAGCGTTTTGCCCAGGTAGTTCTTGGGCATTTCGGCGACCGGTTTGAACATCACTTCCTTGGGCAACTGGTAGGAGGCCAGGCGGGCGCGGCCAAACTCAACGATTTCCTTTTCGTCCGCCCAGGCATCGGCCTTCAGGCTGACCACGGCCACCACCCGTTCGCCCCATTTCTCGTCGGGCAAGCCAATGACGGCCACCTCGGAAACGGCCGGGTGCAGCATCAGCACCGCTTCCACTTCCTGGCTGAAGACATTCAAGCCCCCAGTTTTGATCATGTCCTTGGCGCGGTCCTGAAAGGTCAGGCAGCCATGCTGATCCTGCGAGACCAGATCGCCGGTGTAAAGCCAGCCATCCTTCAATACCTTGACGGTCGCTTCCGGCGCCTGAAAGTAGCCGCGCATCACGGCCGGGCTGCGCACCACCAGCTCGCCCACCTCGCCTTCGCCCGCCGGCTGACCGTCTGGCGTCAAGACCCGCACCTCGCAATGGCGCACGGCGGGCCCCATGGACAGAGGACTCAATTCGTAATCTTCGGGACGCTGACAGGTCACGATAGGCCCGGCTTCGGTCAATCCATACTGGTAGTAGATGCGCAGGCCCGGGCACAAGGCTTTCATCTCCTCGCGGTCACTGCGCGCAAGCAGTCCGGCCCCCGAGAACCACTTGCGGAACCGGCTCCAGTCGTCTCCAGGACGCGTGGCCTCCAGAATCTGGCGAACCATGGTCGGCGGCGTGAACGTGTTCGTGGCGCCGAAACGCTGCATCATCTCTATCCAGCGGCGGGGCTCGAAATCCCCCATCAAGGTCGCCGTGGCCCCTAGATACAGGTGCGGTAACAGCCAGGTGTTGAGTGCCGCGGAATGGTGCAAGGCCGTGGCCAGAAGAAAATGGTCCTCGGCCACCAGGTCGCCGGCCACGATTTCATTGAGCACATTCCACAACAGGTTCTCATGCGTCAGCTCAACGGCCTTGGAACTGCCCGTGGTTCCGCCCGTGTACAACAGCACGCCGATGTCCGAGCCATCCTGGGGACGCTCGAGCATATTGCCCACGGTCTTGGAGGGCGCCAGAACATGCTCGAACGCCAAGGCCTTCGCGGCCAGATCCGCCACATGGCCCGCACGCTCCCGATCATGGAAGACGAACTCGGCTTTGGCCGTGCGCATTTGATCGGCGATGCAGGATGGTGTCTCACGGTAATTGAGCCCCACGGGAACGGCGCCGGCGCGTGTCACCGCCAGATAGGCCACCACCCAGTGCAAGCTCGGAGAACCGAGCAGGCCC
>JAMNYN010000378.1 GCA_023622805.1 Pseudomonadota bacterium
CGGCCTCGAAAGGCTCGACCACTTCGATCTGGCTGGGCGCAACGCCCTGGCGCAGCAGTCCGCCAATGATGGCGCTGGCCATGTTGCCGCCGCCGATGAAGGCAATCGTTTCAGACAGGGGAGGGGTAGTGCTCATGGTCTTGCAATGTGGATAACGGGGGGAGGGCGGGCTGCCGGGTCTTATGCGGGAAGGGATGCCTGAGCGACTGCGTGTTCCCAGCGGGCCATCAGTTCCTGGGCGCGTGAGCGCGGCAAGGTGGGCATGAAGCGGCGCTCGGCGGCCCACAGCGCGGTCAGCTCGTCGGTGCTCTGGTAGACGCCGGTCGACAGGCCGGCCAGATAGGCCGCGCCCAGGGCCGTGGTTTCCACCACGGCGGGACGGACCACGGGAATGCCCAGCAGGTCGGCCTGGAACTGCATCAGCAGGTTGTTGACGCAGGCGCCGCCATCGACGCGCAGCTCGCTCACGGGCGCGCCACCGCTGGCGACCGCATCGCGGCTCATGGCCAGCAGCAGGGCGGCGCTCTGGTAGGCAATCGACTCGAGCGCGGCGCGCGCGATATGGGCCATGGTGCTGCCGCGCGTGAGGCCGGTGATGGTGCCGCGGGCATCAGGCTTCCAGTAGGGCGCGCCCAGGCCGGTGAAGGCCGGCACCAGCATCACGCCGCCCGAGTCGGGCACACTTTCGGCCAGCGACTGGACCTGGCCGCTGTGCTCTATGGCCTGCAGGCCGTCGCGCAGCCACTGCACGACGGCGCCGCCGATGAACACGCTGCCTTCGAGCGCAAACGCCGGCGTGGCGTTGGTCTGCGCGGCGCTGGTGGTCAGCAGGCCGTTGTGCGAAGTCTGGAAGTTGCTGCCGGTGTGCATCAGCATGAAGCAGCCCGTGCCGTAGGTGTTCTTGGCCATGCCGGCCTTGAAGCAGGCCTGGCCGAACAGCGCGCTTTGCTGGTCGCCCGCCACGCCGCCTATGGTCATGGGCGCGCCCAGCACCTCGGCCGCGGTCTGGCCGAAGTCGCTGGACGATGGCTGAACTTCGGGCATCAGCGATTTGGGAATGCGCAGCAAGGCGAGCAACTCGTCGTCCCATTGGTTGCTGTGCACATTGAACAGCATGGTGCGCGCGGCATTGCTGACGTCGGTGACATGGCGCTGGCCCTGGGTCAGCTGCCAGATCAGCCAGCTGTCCACCGTGCCGAAGGCCAGCTCGCCGCGTTCGGCCGCGGCGCGCGCGCCGGGCACCTGGTCGAGCAGCCACTGCAGCTTGGTGGCCGAGAAATAGGCATCGATGCGCAGACCGGTCTTTTGCTGGATGGTCTCGGCATGGCCGTCTTCGCGCAGCTGGGCGCAGGCCGGCTCGGCGCGTCGGTCCTGCCAGACGATGGCGTGGTGTATGGGCTGGCCGGTCTTGCGGTTCCAGACCACCGTGGTTTCGCGCTGGTTGGTGATGCCTACGGCGCGCACCTCACTGGCGTTGATGCCAGCCTGGGACAGCGCGGCGCGTGCCGTGCTCAGCTGGGTGCGCCAGATCTCCATGGGATCGTGCTCGACCCAGCCCGGGCGGGGATAGATTTGCGGCAGCTCCAGCTGTGCCTGGGCCACGATGTGGCCATGGGCGTCAAACAGAATGCTGCGGGAGCTGGAAGTGCCTTGGTCGAGTGCGAGCAGGTAGGTCATGTCGGTGCGCGGAAATAATCAGGAAAGGGCGGTGCGCTCAGGCGGCCACGGTGCATTGCACGCCGGCGTCGGCCAGCAAGGGGGCAAAAGCCGGTGGCGGCGGCGCGTCGGTGAACAGACGGTGGATCTGGCCCAGCGAAGCCAGCTGCACCATGGCCTGGCGCTCGAACTTGCTGTGGTCCGCGGCCAGCCAGACTTCGCGCGACTGGGCAATGATGGTCTGGGCGACCTTGACTTCACGCAGGTCGAAGTCGCGCAGCGTGCCGTCTGCCTCGATGGCCGAAATGCCAATCAGCGCGATGTCGACCTTGAACTGGCGGATGAAGTCCACGGCCGCCTCGCCGACGATGCCGCGGTCGCGCGAGCGCACCACGCCGCCGGCCACGATCACTTCGCAGTCGGTGTTGCTGCTCAGGATGGCGGCGACATTGAGGTTGTTGGTGATCACGCGCAGGCCGCGGTGCTGGAGCAGCGCCTGGGCGATGGCTTCGGTGGTGGTGCCGATGTTCAGGATCAGCGAGCAGCCATTGGGCACGGCCTGGGCCACGGCGCGGGCTATACGCGCCTTGCCGTCCGCATGCAGGCCCTGGCGCTGGGGGTGGGCCAGGTTCTCGACTGTTGCGCTGGGGACACGCACTCCGCCATGAAAACGCACCAGCAGGCCGGTGTCGGCGAGCTTTTGCACATCGCGGCGCACGGTCTGCAAGGTCACGCCCAGATGGACGGCGAGCTGCTCCACCGTGGCAGACTGCTGCTGGCGCACGGCTTCGAGCAACTGGAGTTGGCGGGGATTGGAATGGTTCACGCTTTTGGCTTCCAAGTAGCGGGTTGGCATGTAGGGAAAAAGCTAATTCGAATCAAAACGCGCCCATGAGAACATGTTATTCACAAAAACGAAACAAAAAGAGCGAAAATTGCGCGAACTGATTGTGACGCACATTGTTCCTGTTGCCGACTTTCCCCTGACCGCGTGCGGGCCGGGCGATGGCGCAACAGGCCTGCGCCGTTGAATTTCCACCCTATCACGCTGCAAGCCCTCTTATGACTACTTCTTCGCTTCCTCTGGACACGGACCGTGCCGCCCTGCTGGCGCGGCTGGCCGAGCCCGCAGTCTACGACCTGGTGATCATCGGCGGAGGCGCCACGGGCCTGGGCGTGGCCGTGGATGCGGTGGCGCGGGGCTTCAAGGTGCTGCTGCTCGAGTCGCACGATTTTGCCAAAGGCACTTCGTCGCGCGCAACCAAGCTGGTCCACGGCGGCGTGCGCTACCTGGCCCAGGGCAATATCGCGCTGGTGCGCGAAGCGCTGCACGAGCGCACCACCTTGCTGCATAACGCGCCCCACCTGGCGCAGCGCCTGGCCTTCGTGATGCCGTCCTACCGGCTGATCGATACGCCTTTCTATGGCGTGGGCCTGAAGATGTACGACGCCCTGGCCGGCAAGGCTGGCCTGGGTGCCACCGAGTTTCTCAGCCGTGACAAGACGGTGTCGCTGCTGCCCACGGCGCGCACGCAAGGCCTCAAGGGCGGCGTGAAGTACTGGGACGGCCAGTTCGACGACGCCCGCCTGGCGCTGGCGCTGGCCCGCACGGCGGCCGCCAAGGGCGCCTTGCTGGTCAACTACTGCCCGGCCAAGGAATTGCTGCATGAAAACGGCAAGGTCGCCGGTGTGGTCTGCGAAGACAGCGAAACCGGCACGCGCTATACGGTGCACGCCAAGTGCGTGGTCAACGCCACCGGCCCCTGGGTGGACTTGTTCCGCCAGCTCGACGGCAAGGCCCTGGGCCGGGACATCAAGCCCATGGTCGCGCCCAGCCAGGGCGTGCACGTGGTCGTGGACCGCAGCTTCCTGCCCACCGACCATGCCTTGCTGATTCCCAAGACCGCCGACGGCCGCGTGCTGTTCGCCGTGCCATGGCTGGGCAAGGTGATCCTGGGCACCACCGACACGCCGCGCAACGACCTGGCCCGCGAGCCCCTGCCTTTCCCCGAGGAAGTCGACTTCATCCTGTCGGAAGCCGGCAAGTACCTGAGCCGCCAGCCCACGCGCGACGACGTGCGCAGCGTCTGGGTCGGCCTGCGCCCGCTGGTCAAGCCCCAGGACGACGGTGGCGAGAACACCAAGAAGATCAGCCGCGAGCACACCGTGATGAGCAGCCGCTCGGGCCTGGTCACCGTGACCGGCGGCAAGTGGACCACTTACCGTGCCATGGCCGAGGACGTGCTCACCGAATGCTTTGCCACGGGCCAGTTGCCCGAGCGCGAGGGCGGCGTCACCGTGAACCTGCCGCTGGTGGGTGCGCCGGCGGCCAGCGAAGTGCGCCACGGCATGAACGAGTCCCAGGGCCTGCATTCCTACGGCACGGAAGCCGCGGATGTGGCCGCGCTGGAAGGGGCGGATGTCTGGCTGGTGCCGGGCCTGAGCGAAGCCATGGTGCGTTTTGCGGTGCGCCATGAATATGCGCGCACGGTGGAAGACGTGCTGGCACGCCGCAGCCGCCTGCTGTTCCTGGACGCCCGACTGGCGGCGTCGATTGCGCCGCGCGTGGCGGTCATCATCGAGCAGGAGCTGGGCCGCGACGCCGGCCTGGCGGCTTTCCAGGCCCTGGCCTTGCAGTATTTGCCACGTCCACAGTGATGTCAAATAAGTGAGCAGCAAGAGTCGGATGACTCTTGCTTATTCCATTGAATTTGATTGAATTCGATGTTGGTAAAAGGTTTGTAGCTACGGTTTTTGTAGCTTGCAGGCGGCTTCCGAAGAGCGAAGCCGGCCTTGGCCTGGAGGTCGTGCGCAGCGGCCGTGCAGACGTGCAACGCAGGGCCTGCAAAATGGGCTAAGCGGTTGACGTGCAAAGGAAATTCTGCGAGAATCGAATGCTTCACGTTTAATGCGTGAGGTTTCTGCCCAGCGGGAAGCACTGCAAAATGGTTTGCGGTGTGGACGACGGGCCCAAGACTGACTGGCTGGTCGCAGCCCTTGAGAAGTACTCTGGGGCTGTCCAAGCTGGTGCAAGTTGGGAATATTGAAATGATCCAAACAGAATCTCGGTTAGAGGTTGCCGACAACACCGGCGCTAAGTCCGTCCTGTGCATCAAAGTGCTGGGTGGTTCTAAGCGTCGCTATGCAAGTGTTGGCGACATCATCAAGGTGAGCGTGAAAGAAGCTGCTCCACGTGGCCGCGTCAAAAAAGGCGAGGTTTACAGTGCAGTGGTCGTGCGTACGGCGAAGGGTATTCGCCGCGCCGACGGATCGCTCGTGAAATTTGACGGCAATGCAGCAGTTCTGCTCAACGCCAAGCTTGAGCCCATCGGCACTCGCATCTTCGGACCCGTGACGCGTGAATTGCGTACCGAAAAGTTCATGAAGATCGTGTCCCTGGCACCTGAAGTTCTCTAAAGGAAAGTGCAATGAACAAGATTCGCAAGGGCGACCAAGTCATCGTGCTGACTGGCCGTGACAAGGGCAAGCAAGGCGTCGTGGCGCTGCGCAAGGATGATTCTTACGTGTTGATCGATGGCATCAACCTCGTCAAGAAGCATGTCAAGCCAAACCCCATGAAGGGCACCACTGGCGGTATCGTTGAAAAGGCCATGCCTATTCACCAATCCAACGTGGCTATTTTCAATGCAGCTACTGGCAAGGCCGATCGCGTGGGCATCAAGCTCAGCGCCGACGGCAAGCGCGTTCGCGTGTACAAGTCCAGCGGCGCTGAAATCAAGGCGGCCTAAGGGGTAAAACATGGCACGACTGCAAAAACTCTATCGCGAAAAAATCGCGGCTGAACTCAAAGAAAAGTTCGGCTACACCTCCACTATGGAAGTGCCCCGTCTGACCAAGATCACCCTGAACATGGGTGTGAGCGAAGCCGTGGCCGACAAGAAGGTGATGGACAACGCTGTGGCTGATCTGACCAAAATTGCTGGTCAAAAGCCCGTGGTGACCAAGGCCAAGAAGGCTATCGCTGGTTTCAAGATCCGTGAAGGCCAAGCAATTGGCTGCATGGTGACCCTGCGTGGCGTTCAGATGTACGAATTCCTGGACCGTTTCGTCACCGTGGCTCTGCCCCGCGTGCGTGACTTCCGTGGTATTTCGGGTCGTTCGTTCGATGGTCGCGGCAACTACAACGTTGGCGTCAAAGAACAAATCATCTTCCCTGAAATTGAGTACGACAAGGTCGACGCACTGCGCGGTCTCAATATCAGCATCACCACTACAGCGAAGAACGACGAAGAGTGCAAAGCACTGCTCGCCGCTTTCCGCTTCCCCTTCAAGAACTGAGGTAGCGCATGGCAAAAGTAGCATTGATCCAGCGCGAACTGAAGCGCGAAAAATTGGCAGCCAAGTACGCTGTCAAGTACACCGAATTGAAGGCCATCGCCGGCGACGTCAAGCGTAGCGACGAAGAGCGTGAAGCAGCCCGCCTGGGTCTGCAGAAGCTCCCCCGCAACGCGAACCCCACGCGTCAGCGCAACCGTTGTGCAATCACCGGTCGCCCCCGTGGTACGTTCCGCCAGTTTGGTCTGGCACGTGCAAAGATCCGTGAACTGGCTTTCGCTGGCGACATCCCCGGTGTCACCAAGGCCAGCTGGTAAGCAAGCAGGAGAGATTAAACATGAGCATGAGTGATCCCATCGCTGACTTGCTGACCCGAATCCGCAATGCACAAATGGTCGCCAAGACCACCGTGACGGCACCTTCTTCCAAAGTGAAGATTGCCATCGCCCAAGTGTTGAAGGATGAAGGCTACATCGACGGCTTCCAAGTGAAGACTGAAGACGGCAAGTCCGAACTCGAAATCACCCTGAAGTACTACGCGGGTCGCCCCGTGATCGAGCGCATCGAGCGTGTAAGCCGTCCCGGCCTGCGCGTGTACAAGGGCCGTGATGCAATTCCACAAGTCATGAATGGCTTGGGCGTGGCCATTGTGACCACCCCCCAAGGCGTGATGACCGATCGTAAAGCACGTTCTACCGGTGTCGGTGGCGAAGTGCTTTGCTATGTGGCTTAACGTGACATTGAAGGAGAAATACTGAAATGTCTCGCGTAGCAAAAATGCCTGTGACCATCCCCGCTGGCGTGGATGTGTCCATCACTACTGCACAAATCAGTGTCAAGGGCACTGGCGGCACTTTGTCGCTGGCTCAAAACGCACTGGTGAAGGTAACCAACACCGATGGCAAGCTCTCTTTCGAGCCCGCCAACGACTCCCGTGAAGCCAATGCCATGAGTGGTACCCAGCGTCAGCTGGTGAACAACATGGTCAACGGCGTGACCAAGGGTTTCGAGAAGAAGCTGACGCTGATTGGCGTGGGTTTCAAGGCTGCTGCCTCGGGTTCCAAGCTGAACCTGGCCATCGGCTTCTCGCACCCCGTGAACTTCGAAATGCCCGCCGGCATTACGATCGCTACCCCCATCCCGACCGAAATCGTGATCAAGGGTGCCGACCGTCAAGTCGTGGGCCAACTGGCCGCTGAGATCCGTGCTGTTCGTCCTCCCGAGCCCTACAAGGGCAAGGGTATCCGCTATGCGGACGAAAAAGTCACGATCAAAGAGACCAAGAAGAAATAAGGAGCTGCAATATGTTGACCAAGAAAGAGCAGCGTCTCCGTCGTGCACGTCAGACCCGCATCCGCATTGCACAGCAAGGCGTGGCGCGTTTGAGCGTGAACCGCACGAACCTCCACATCTACGCCAGCGTGATCTCCGGCGACGGCACCACGGTGCTGGCCAGTGCTTCCACTGCCGAAGCCGAAGTGCGCACGTCGCTCGGCGGTTCGGGCAAGGGTGGCAACGCCGCTGCAGCAGCCGTCATCGGCAAGCGCATTGCTGAAAAAGCAAAAGCAGCTGGTGTTGAAAAGGTTGCATTCGATCGCGCAGGTTTTGCATATCACGGTCGCGTCAAGGCTTTGGCCGACGCAGCCCGTGAAGCTGGCCTGCAGTTCTAAGCGGAGCGGATAAAAATGGCTAAATTTTCCCCCAAAGTGCAAGACGAAGGTCGTGACGACGGTCTGCGCGAAAAAATGATCGCGGTCAACCGCGTCACCAAGGTTGTGAAGGGCGGTCGTATCCTCGGCTTCGCTGCACTGACCGTGGTTGGCGACGGTGACGGCCGTGTTGGCATGGGCAAGGGCAAGTCGAAAGAAGTGCCTGTTTCCGTGCAAAAGGCGATGGAAGAAGCTCGCCGCAACATGATCAAGGTGTCCCTGAAGAACGGCACGATCCATCACATGGTTAACGGTCACCACGGTGCCGCTTCCGTCATGATGGCTCCCGCTCCCAAGGGTACCGGCATCATCGCTGGCGGCCCGATGCGCGCTGTGTTCGAAGTGTTGGGTATCACGGACATCGTGGCCAAGAGCCATGGTTCCTCCAACCCTTACAACATGGTTCGCGCCACGTTAGACGCCCTGACTCGTTCCACGACCCCCTCGGAAGTGGCATCGAAGCGCGGCAAGTCGGTCGAAGACATCTTCGCCTGATTGGAGTGCACATGACGACGCAACAAACTGTCAAGATTCAACTGGTGCGCAGCCCTATCGGCACCAAAGAATCGCATCGCGCCACCGTTCGCGGCCTGGGTCTGCGCAAGCTCAATAGCATTAGCGAGCTGCAAGACACACCCGAAGTCCGTGGCATGATCAACAAGATCAGCTATCTGGTCAAGGTCCTCTGAAAGGGTTGATGATGGAACTCAATAGCATCAAGCCTGCAGACGGCTCCAAGCACGCCAAGCGCCGCGTTGGTCGCGGTATTGGCTCCGGTCTCGGCAAGACTGCCGGCCGTGGTCACAAGGGTCAAAAATCGCGTTCGGGCGGCTACCACAAGGTAGGCTTCGAAGGCGGTCAAATGCCTTTGCAACGCCGCTTGCCCAAGCGCGGTTTCAAGTCGCATCTGCTGAAGTTCAATGCAGAAGTGACTTTGACTGCCCTCGAGCAACTCGGTCTGGCCGAAGTTGACCTGGCTGCCCTCAAGCAGGCTGGCCTGGTCGGCGAAATCGCCAAAGTCGTGAAGGTCATCAAGAGCGGCGCAATCACCAAGGCTGTAAAGCTCAATGGTATTGCTGCTACAGCGGGTGCCAAGGCAGCTATTGAAGCTGCCGGCGGCAACGTGGCCTGATTAAGTTCTGAAAGAAGACATCCGTGGCTACTAGCGCAGCTCAAATTGCAAAAACCGGAAAATTCGGCGATTTGCGTCGTCGGCTGGTTTTTCTGTTGCTTGCGCTGGTCGTGTACCGCATCGGGGCGCATATCCCCGTGCCGGGAATCGATCCAGCGCAGCTGCAGCAGCTGTTCAATGGCCAGCAGGGCGGCATTCTCAATCTGTTCAATATGTTCTCGGGTGGGGCGCTTTCGCGCTTCACGGTGTTTGCACTGGGGATCATGCCGTACATCTCGGCATCGATCATCATGCAACTGATGACTTATGTCGTCCCGACGTTCGAACAGCTGAAAAAAGAAGGTGAATCGGGGCGTCGCAAGATTACCCAGTACACCCGCTACGGCACTTTGGCCTTGGCAATTTTTCAGTCCCTTGGGATTGCAGTAGCTCTGGAAAGCTCGGCAGGTTTGGTGCTCAGTCCAGGTATGGGCTTCCGTCTCACGGCGGTGGTCAGCTTGACAGCAGGCACCATGTTCCTGATGTGGCTCGGTGAACAGATCACTGAACGTGGTCTGGGCAACGGTATCTCGATCCTCATTTTCGCTGGTATTGCCGCAGGCTTGCCCAGCTCGATTGGTGGATTGTTGGAACTGGTGCGCACCGGCGCGATGAGCATTCTGGCTGCGATCTTCATTGTTCTCGTGGTGGCGGGCGTGACGTATTTCGTCGTGTTTGTCGAGCGGGGGCAGCGCAAGATCTTGGTGAACTACGCACGCCGTCAAGTAGGTAATAAGGTTTATGGTGGTCAGTCCTCGCACTTGCCACTGAAGCTGAACATGGCCGGGGTCATCCCTCCCATCTTCGCTTCCTCGATCATCTTGTTGCCTGCCACTGTGGTGAACTGGTTCAGTGCTGGAGAATCCATGCGCTGGTTGCGTGACATTGCTGGCGCCCTGACCCCTGGTCAGCCGGTGTACGTGATGTTCTACGCAGCAGCAATTATTTTCTTCTGCTTCTTCTACACGGCCCTGGTCTTCAACAGCCGGGAAACCGCCGACAACCTGAAGAAGAGCGGTGCGTTCATTCCGGGCATTCGTCCAGGTGAGCACACAGCCCGCTACATTGACAAGATTCTGGTTCGCCTGACCTTGGCTGGTGCGGTTTACATCACGTTTGTGTGTCTGTTGCCCGAGTTCATGATTCTGAAGTACAACGTTCCGTTCTACTTCGGTGGTACATCACTGCTGATTATTGTGGTGGTGACCATGGACTTCATGGCGCAGGTGCAGAACTACATGATGTCGCAGCAGTACGAGTCGCTCCTCAAAAAAGCGAACTTCAAGGCAACGCCGGGCACTTGAGATAGGTATGGGGTGCTTCGGACGATGTCTGGAGCACCCGGCTAATAGTTAGTAGATTTGTCCCCGCAGGGACGCCACGAGTTCCGCGCAGTATGGCCGGAACGGATGCAAAGTTTTAGGAGAATGAAATGAGAGTTTCGGCTTCGGTCAAGAAAATCTGCCGCAACTGCAAGATCATCCGCCGCAAAGGTGTGGTGCGAGTGATTTGCACGGACCAGCGCCATAAGCAGCGCCAGGGTTGATTGAAAGTATAGAGGACGCATATGGCACGTATAGCTGGCATTAATATTCCGCCGCATCAGCATGCTGAAATCGGCCTGACCGCTATTTATGGTATCGGTCGTACCCGCGCTCGCAAGATTTGCGAAGCATGCGAAATCGCATATTCCAAGAAGATCAAAGATCTGACGGATGGCGATCTCGAAAAGATCCGCGACGCGATCGCTCAGTTCACCATCGAAGGTGACCTGCGTCGTGAGACGACGATGAACATCAAGCGTTTGATGGACATCGGTTGCTATCGCGGTTTCCGTCATCGCCGTGGCCTGCCCATGCGCGGCCAGCGCACTCGCACCAATGCGCGTACTCGCAAGGGTCCGCGTAAGAGTGCAGCGGCTTTGAAGAAATAAAGAGATTGAAAGATCACTATGGCTAAATCTCCCGCAAACAACGCAGCTCAGCGCGTCCGTAAGAAGGTTCGCAAGAACATTTCTGACGGTATCGCTCATGTGCACGCGTCGTTCAACAACACGATCATCACCATCACTGACCGCCAGGGCAATGCATTGTCTTGGGCTTCGTCGGGTGGCCAAGGCTTCAAGGGCTCGCGCAAGTCGACGCCTTTCGCAGCCCAAGTGGCTTCCGAAGTGGCTGGTCGTGCAGCGATTGAACAAGGCATCAAGAACGTCGACGTCGAAATCAAGGGCCCCGGTCCTGGTCGCGAATCGTCGGTGCGCGCTCTGGGTGCCCTGGGCATCCGCATCACTTCCATCTCGGACGTGACGCCTGTGCCGCACAACGGCTGCCGCCCTCAAAAGCGTCGTCGTATCTAATTTTTTATAAGCCCACCGCCACCTGCTTGGCTAGTCCATGCAGGTGGCTCCCGCAATTGTTTTTGCGGCAGATGACACAAGGAAGATCACGTGGCACGTTATATAGGCCCTAAGGCCAAACTTTCCCGCCGTGAAGGCACCGACCTGTTCCTGAAGAGCGCACGTCGCTCGATCGCGGACAAGTCGAAGTTCGACACGAAGCCAGGCCAGCATGGCCGCACTTCTGGCCAGCGCACTTCGGACTACGGTCTGCAACTGCGTGAAAAGCAGAAGGTCAAGCGCATGTACGGCGTGCTGGAAAAGCAATTCCGCCGCTACTTCGAAGCTGCTGATGGCAAAAAGGGCAACACGGGTGCAAACCTGCTGTCGCTGCTGGAAAGCCGTCTGGACAACGTCGTGTACCGCATGGGCTTCGGCTCCACGCGTGCAGAAGCCCGTCAGCTGGTGTCGCACAAGGCGATCACCGTGAACGGTAACTCGGTCAACATCGCTTCCTACCTGGTCAAGGCGGGTGACGTGGTTGCCGTGCGCGAAAAGTCCAAGAAGCAGGCCCGCATTGTCGAAGCCATGCAACTGGCTCAACAAGTTGGTTTCCCCGCTTGGGTGGAAGTCAGCCTGGACAAGGCAGAAGGAACCTTCAAGAAGGCTCCTGACCGTGACGAATTCGGCGCAGACATCAACGAATCTCTGATCGTTGAATTGTATTCGCGTTGATTTTCACCGCTACATTTCGCTAAAACCGTCCCTGAACCGCGAGGCATCGCGGTTTAGGCGCTTCACCAGCCTTACCGGTGTAACGAGCCGGGGGTATTGAGAGGAAGTCTGCATGCAAACCAATTTGCTGAAACCCAAGGCAATCAATGTCGAACAACTTGGCCACAACCGTGCCAAGGTCGCACTTGAGCCGTTCGAGCGTGGTTACGGCCACACGCTGGGCAATGCCCTGCGCCGTGTTCTGCTCTCGTCCATGGTGGGTTACGCAGCGACGGAAGTCACGATTGCTGGCGTGCTCCATGAGTACTCCTCGATCGATGGAGTGCAGGAAGATGTTGTCAACATCTTGCTGAACCTCAAGGGCGTGGTGTTCAAGCTCCACAACCGCGACGAAGTGACTCTGAGCCTGCGCAAGGATGGTGAAGGCGTTGTCACGGCACGTGATATCCAGACCCCCCACGATGTCGAAATCGTCAACCCTGATCATGTCATCGCCAACCTGTCGCAAGGCGGCAAGCTGGACATGCAGATCAAGGTGGAAAAGGGTCGCGGTTACGTACCGGGCAATGTGCGTCGCTATGGCGATGAATCTACCAAGTCGATCGGCCGCATTGTGCTGGACGCATCGTTCTCCCCTGTGAAGCGTGTCAGCTACACAGTGGAAAGCGCGCGTGTGGAACAGCGTACCGACCTCGACAAGCTGGTGGTGGAAATCGAAACCAATGGTGCCATCACGGCTGAAGACGCAGTGCGCGCTTCCGCCAAGATCCTGGTCGAGCAACTGGCTGTGTTCGCACAGCTCGAAGGCGGCGATCTGGAAGGCATCACTGGCAGTGCGGCTCCGCGTAACAACGCAAGCTTCGATCCGATCCTGCTGCGTCCTGTGGACGAGCTGGAACTGACCGTGCGCTCCGCCAACTGCCTGAAGGCCGAGAACATCTACTACATCGGTGATCTGATTCAGCGCACCGAAAACGAGCTGCTCAAGACTCCTAACCTGGGTCGTAAGTCGCTCAACGAGATCAAGGAAGTCTTGGCTTCCCGCGGTCTGACGCTGGGCATGAAGCTCGAAAACTGGCCGCCAGCCGGCCTGGACAAGCGTTAAGCTATAATTTGCAGCCCACTTCGGTGGGCAGTGCCTCGGGCAGTACCTGATACGGCTGCCTGATTTAATATATTCAAGGAAAAGCACCATGCGCCACGGTCACGGCCTCCGCAAACTCAATCGCACTTCTTCGCACCGCCTCGCGATGCTGCAGAACATGATGAATTCGCTCATCGAGCACGAAGCCATCAAAACCACCGTCCCCAAGGCCAAGGAACTGCGCCGCGTGGTCGAGCCCATGATCACCCTGGCCAAGGTCGACACCGTCGCCAACCGCCGTCTGGCTTTTGACCGTCTGCGCGACCGCGATAGCGTCACCAAGCTGTTCAACGTGCTCGGCCCCCGTTTCAACGCCCGTCCAGGCGGCTACACGCGTATCCTGAAAATGGGTTTCCGCGTGGGCGACAATGCGCCTATGGCCTTCGTCGAACTGGTGGAACGCACCGAAGAAGTTCAGAATTCTGACGCAGCTGCCTAAAAACTGCTGTACAATAACTACATACCGCGCGATGGAGCAGTCTGGTAGCTCGTTGGGCTCATAACCCAAAGGTCGGAGGTTCAAATCCTTCTCGCGCAACCAAACATTCAACGCCCACTTTTTAGTGGGCGTTTTTGTTTTAGCGGTCCGCCTTCTCGCTGGCCACCGCCGGTTCACCTTCTCTGCGCGCACTCCCCCAGGCGCCCCTCTGATTGATGACTTCTTCGTTTCCCAGCACCCTCGGTATCGATTTCGGCACCTCCAACTCGGCCATGGCGCTGCGCGTCGGCACAGCTGCAGTCCGTCCCATCCCGCTCGAAGGGGAGCAGACGGCCATGCCGACGGCCTTGTTCTTTCACTCCGAAGAGCACAGCACCCACTACGGACGCGATGCCATGATGCAGTACCTCGAGGGCGAGGAAGGGCGGTTGATGCGTTCGCTCAAAAGCCTGCTGGGCAGTGCGCTGCTGCAGGACAAGACGGCCGTGCACGGCCATCTGGTGAGCTACCAGGACATCATCGCCCTGTTTTTGCGCCACCTGGCGGCACGCGCCCAGCAGGTGCTGGGTCAGATGCCCGAGCGCGTGGTGCTGGGCCGGCCCGTGCATTTTGTCGATGACGACGCCGAACGCGACGCGCTGGCCGAAAACGCGCTGCGCGAGGCCGCGCACCGCGCGGGCTTTGCGCAGGTGCAGTTCCAGCTCGAGCCGATTGCTGCGGCGCTCGACTATGAGCAGCGCCTGGACCGTGAATCGGTGGTGCTGGTGGTCGACATTGGCGGTGGTACGTCCGACTTCACCGTCGTGCGCCTGGGGCCTGAGCGCATTGCGCGCGCGGACCGCAGCGTCGACGTGCTGGCCACGTCGGGCGTGCATATCGGCGGTACCGACTTCGACCATCGCTTGAACCTGGAGCTGCTCCAGCCCTTGCTGGGCTTTCGCCACATCGGCAAGACGGGGCGGGAAGTGCCGAACAAGGTGTTTTTCGACCTGTCGACCTGGCATCTGATCCAGTGGCTTTACACGGCCAAGGCCGTGCGCGAAGCCCAGGGCCTGCGCAGCAACTACCAGGACACGCGGCTGCACGAGCGGCTGATGACGGTGCTGGAAGAGCGCCTGGGCCACCGCCTGGCGAACACCATGGAGCAGGGCAAGATCGCGGTGTCGCAGACCGGCGCGGCGCAGACCCTGGACCTGGGTTGGATGGAAGCGCAGCTGCAGGCTGAAGTGACACCCGAAGCGCTGACCGCGCATTTGCAGCCGGCATTGGCACGGGTCGTGGCCTGCGCGGCGGAATGCCTGCGCCGGGCGGGCTTGCAGGCCAGTGCCGTCGATGCCATTTACCTCACCGGTGGCTCTTCGGCGCTGCGCCCTTTGCGCAGCGCGCTGCGCGTGGCTTTTCCGGATACGCCGCAAGTCGAAGGCGACTTGTTCGGCGGCGTGGCTTCGGGCCTGGCCTATACCCTGGGCTAGAACGCACCGGCGCCGGGCCGCCCCAAGCCGGGGCACGGCCTCCCTTGGGGGGCAGCGACCCGCGCAGCGGCGGAGCGTGGGGGCTCAGTTCTCACGCTTGATTTTCAGCGCCGCTTCGTAGAGCTCGTTGCGCGGCGCGCCGCTGATGTCCGCCGCCAGCCGCACGGCCAGCTTGGTCGGCAGCTCGGCCAGCAGCAGGCGCAGCACGCGCAGGCCTTCGCCGCTGTCATCCTGCAAGGCCACGGGGTGCAGCACCACCACGAATTCACCGCGTGAGCGCTGGGGCGACCCGGCCAGCCAAGCCGTCAGCTGGTCCGCAGGCTGGGTGACGATTTCCTCGAACTGCTTGGTGATTTCGCGCGCCAGCGTGACCGGCCGTGGGCCGAGCACGGCCAGCGCCTGGGCCAGCTCGCCAATGCGGTGCGGGGCTTCGAGCAGCACGCAGCAGCGCGCTTCCAGGCCCAACTGCTGGATTTGCGTGGCGCGCTCGCCCTGCTTGCTGGCCAGGAAGCCGGCGAACAGAAAACCGCTGCTGGCCTGCGATGGGGCCACCGCCCCGGCCACGCTCAGCGCGGCCGTGATGCTGCTGGCGCCCGGCAGGGGAATGGTGCGCAGGCCCGCCGCCTGCACGGCCGCAGCCAGCCGGGCGCCGGGATCGCTGACCCCGGGCGTGCCGGCATCGCTCACATAGGCCACGCGTTGGCCTTGCTGCAGGCGGGCTATCACCTGCTGGGCGGCTTCGGCTTCGTTGTGCTGGTGCACGGCCAGCAGCTGGCTGTTGGGCCTGTCCAGTCCGTAGGAGCGCAGCAGACCCTGGGTGTGGCGCGTGTCCTCGCAGGCAATGCTGTCCATGATTTGCAGCACATGCAGGGCGCGCAGGCTGATGTCGGCAAGGTTGCCGATGGGGGTGGCGACCACATACAGGGCGCCTTGCGGATAATGTTGCGCCGAGGCTGCCTCGTGGGCAGCGGTCAGCGCAGAAGCGAAAGAGGCACTCAATGGGTTTCCTTGCAAAAAAGCCTGCAGCAGCCGGTGCGGCGCCGGCCACCACGCGGCAGCTGGGCCAGGCCGGTGAAGACCGGGCGTTGCATTGTCTGCAGGCCGCGGGCCTGCGTCTGGTAGAGCGCAATTATCGAACGCCCGGGCGTGGCGGCGGTGAGATTGACCTCATCATGCGCGATGCCGAAGGGACACTGGTGTTTGTCGAAGTGCGCAGCCGCAGCCGGCGCGACTATGGCGGCGCCGGTGGAAGCATCGATGGCGTCAAGCGGGCGCGCATCGTCTATGCGGCCCAATGCTACCTGCAGCGCTGGCCGGCGCCGCCGCCTTGCCGCTTTGACGTGGTGCTGATCGAGGCAGCGGGCCTGCAATGGTTGCGGGCCGCATTCGATAGTTAAAACGGTTGGCTACAAAAGGGATGATACCCACGCAGGTATCATCGGGCCTCCATGCTAGAGCAACGTATCCAACAGCATTTCATCGACAGCGCCGACCTGAAGTATCAGGCCGCGCAGGCGTTGAGTCTTCCCATCGCTTCCGCTGTGCAGGCCATGCTGGCCTGCGTGACCAGTGGAGGCAAAGTTCTGGCCTGTGGCTCAGGCCCTTCCGTCACCGACGCTCAGATGTTCGCATCTCTGTGCGTGACGGGGTTCGAACGCGACCGTCCTGAGTTGGCGGCCCTGGCGCTGAGCCCGCAAGGCGGCTTGCTGGGCAGCTTGCCGGCATCCGGCGGCGGCGGCAATGCCGTGCACTATCTGGCCCGCCAGGTGCGTGCGCTGGGCCAGGCCGGCGACTTGCTGCTGGTGCTGTCGGTGACGGGCAACGATCCCTGTGCGCTGGAGGCGGTGGAAGCCGCCCACGAGCGCGACATGATGGTGGTGGTCCTGAGCGGCCGCACCGGCGGTACGCTGGCGGCGCGCATGCGCGAGACCGACGTGCTGGTCTGTGTGCCCCATGAGCGCGCGGCGCGGGTGCGTGAAGTGCATGCCCTGGTGCTGCACTGCCTGTGCGATGGCGTGGATGCCCAGTTGTTAGGTGAACAGGAGATGCCTTTATGAAGAGCAAGATCAGTCGTGCCATGTGTTCCGTCCTGGCCTGTGTGGCGCTCGGCGGGGCCTTGTCGGCCTGCGTCCCCCTGGTGGTGGGCGGAGGCATGGTCGCGGGCAGCCTGATGGCCGTGGACAGGCGCACGGCAGGCACCCAGGTCGAGGATGAAAGCATTGAGCTCAAGGCCAATGCGCGCATCCGCGAGACTTTCAATGACAAGGCGCGCATCAGCGTGACCAGCTACAACCGCCAGGTGCTGCTGACCGGCGAGGTGGGCAATGCGCAGGACAAGGACAAGCTGACCCGCCTGGTCGAGGCTGTGGACAATGTGCGCTCGGTGGTCAATGAAACCTCGGTGGCCCCGTTCACCGCAACGCTGAGCCAGCGCTCGGGCGATACTTTCATCACGGGCAAGGTCCGCGCCAGCCTGCTGGATGCCAAGGATTTGCAGGCTTCGGCCTTCAAGGTGGTGACCGAGAACAAGGTGGTCTATCTGATGGGCATCGTCACGCCGCGCGAAGCCAAGCGCGCGGCCGAGATCGCTCGGGGCGTCAACGACGTGACCAAGGTGGTTCGGGTGTTCGAAGTGGTTTCGGAAGACGAACTGGCGCGCTACCAGCCCAAGCCGGCGCCGGTGACCACCGACGCGTCGCCGTCGCCATCTCCTTGATGGCGTAAGCTTCTGAAAAAAAGCCGGCATTGCCGGCTTTTTTTTGCCCGCGTCGGCTAGCGGGGGGCACCGGTCAACGCAGCAGAGCGCCAGAAAAGGGGCACGTTCGCCGCCGCCGGGCCGCCCCAAGGCGGCAGACGGCCCCCCTGGGGGGCAGCGGCTACGGCGCTAGCCGAGCAAGCGTGGGGGTCATTTCAAGCGCTTGATCAGGCTGGACGTGTCCCAGCGGTTGCCGCCCATTGCCTGCACATCGGCGTAGAACTGGTCGACCAGGGCGGTCACCGGCAGGCGGGCGCCGTTGCGGCGGGCTTCGTCGAGCACCAGGCCCAGGTCCTTGCGCATCCAGTCGACGGCAAAGCCGAAATCGAACTGGTCGGCGACCATGGTCTTGCCGCGCTGGTCCATCTGCCAGCTCTGGGCCGCGCCCTTGCCTATGACTTGCAGCACCTGGTCCATGTCCAGGCCGGCCTTGCCGCCAAAGGCAATGGCTTCGGACAGGCCTTGCAGCAGGCCGGCCAGGCAGATCTGGTTGACCATCTTGGCGAGCTGGCCGGCGCCGCTCGCGCCCAGCAGCGTGCAGGCCTTGGAGAAGGCCATGGCCACGGGCTGCACGCTGGCAAATGCGGCTGCGTCGCCGCCGCACATCACCGTGAGCTGGCCGTTCTGGGCGCCAGCCTGGCCGCCCGAGACGGGTGCGTCGACAAACTGCAGGCCCAGGGCCTGGGCGGCGGCGTAGAGCTCGCGCGCGACTTCGGCCGATGCCGTGGTGTGGTCCACGAAGATCGCGCCGGGCGCCATGCCGGCAAAAGCGCCTTGAGCGCCGAGCACGACCGAGCGCAGATCGTCGTCATTGCCGACGCAGCAGAACACCAGCTCGGCGCCTTCGGCGGCTTCGCGCGGGGTGGCTGCCTGGCGTGGGGCCGCAGTGTCGGCGAATTCCGCGCACCACTGGGCGGCCTTGGCTGGGCTGCGGTTGTAGACCGTCACGCGGTGGCCGGCACGTGCCAGGTGGCCGGCCATGGGGTAGCCCATGACGCCCAGGCCCAGAAAGGCCACGGAGCGGGCGGGAGTGGAGTTGGGATGATTGGACATGAGGTATCAATCTTCAGACAGGAAACAGCTCTGGGCTGCGAGAAATGGCGACGGGGCGTTGCCGGCTATCTTATCCATGGCGCACAGCCCATGAAACTGGCGCGGCCCAGCAAGGGGGCAACGAGCAAGCGCCGTCCCTGAGCCGGGCGCCCTCCTCCACTGAAGGATGAGAGGGGGAAGCGCCGAAGGCGCTCAGGGGGTGCCTTAAACAATAGCGAAATGCTCGGTCCCCGAAGACAGGTCGAGGTTCTTGGCGCGCTGGCTGTTGAGCTTGATCTGCAGACGCAGGTCGTTGACCGAGTCGGCATTGCGCAGCGCGTCTTCGTAGGTGATTTGCTGGGCCTCGAACAGGTCGAACAGCGCCTGGTCGAAAGTCTGCATGCCCAGGTTGCGGCCTTTTTTCATGACTTCCTTGATCTCGGCGACTTCGCCCTTGAAGATCAGGTCGGAAATCAGCGGCGTGTTGAGCATCACTTCCATGGCCGCGACCCGGCCCTTGGAGTCCTGCTTGCCGATCAGGCGCTGCGAGACCATGGCCCGCAGGTTCAGCGACAAGTCCATCAGCAACTGCTGGCGGCGCTCTTCGGGGAAGAAGTTCACGATGCGGTCCAGCGCCTGGTTGGCGTTGTTGGCGTGCAGCGTGGCCAGGCACAGGTGGCCGGTTTCGGAAAACGCGATCGCATGCTCCATGGTCGCGCGGTCGCGGATTTCGCCCATCAGGATCACGTCCGGCGCCTGGCGCAGCGTGTTCTTGAGCGCCGCTTCCCAGCTGTCGGTATCCAGGCCCACTTCACGCTGGGTGATGACGCAATTCTTGTGCGGGTGCACGAATTCGATGGGGTCTTCCACGGTGATGATGTGGCCGAAAGAGTTCTCGTTGCGCCAGTCGACCATGGCGGCGAGCGTGGTGGATTTGCCGGAGCCGGTCGCGCCCACCAGAATGCACAGCCCGCGCTTGCTCATGGACACCTCCTTGAGCACCTGCGGCACGCCCAGCGAATCGATGGTCGGCACGGTCATGGGAATGGTGCGCATCACCATGCCGATACGCCCTTGCTGGACAAAGGCATTGACCCGGAAGCGCCCTATGCCGGCGGGTGCGATGGCGAAGTTGCATTCCTTGGTGCGCTCGAAATCGGCGATCTGCTTGTCGCTCATGATGGAGCGGGCCAGCGTCAGCGTGTGCACCGGCGTCAGCGGCTGGGGCGAGACCTTGGTGATCTTGCCGTCGACCTTGATGGCGGGCGGAAACTCGGCGGTGATGAACAGATCGCTGCCGTTGCGGCTGACCATCAGCTGGAGCAGATCGTTGATGAATTTACTGGCCTGGTCTCGTTCCATGGAATTCTCCTGTGACGCAGTCTCCGGGGACTGCGCGCAATAGTTATGAGGGGTGGTGGCCCAGGCGGGAGCTCACGGCGCGCAAGCGCATGGAGAGCTTGCGCGCCAGCACGGCGATCAGCTGGGCGGCCAATGCCGGGTCGTTTTGCAGCATGTCGTCCAGGGCTTCGGCGCTGAGGACGGCTAGTTCGCTGTCGATCACGGTGGTGCAGCTGGAAAAGCGCTGGCCGCTGTCGAGCAGCGACATTTCGCCCAGCAGATCGCCCGGGCCGGCGTGCGCCAGGCGCAGGGATTCGCCCCAGGGCTGGCTGCGGTTGACGACCAGCTCGCCGCTGAGCACCACCACCATGAAATTGCCGTACTCGTCCTGGCGGATGACATCGCGTTGCGCCTTGACGGCCGCAAAGCCCAGGTAGCGGCCCATGCGCCGCAGCGCCGGGGGCGTGAGAGTGGCCAGGTGGCGGTCATGGGCCCACAGGGCCTGCAGCCTGCGCAGGGCCGCGTGCGGCGGCAGATGGCGCGCGCCCAGCTCGACGGCCCGGGCTTCCCAGGGCACCAGCGGCGCCTGGCTGCCCAGGTGCCAGGCCGTGCTGAAGAACGCGGATTCGGGGGCGTCCTGGCGCAGGGCATCCTGGCGCAGGGCTTCCGCGCTGTCGGGCGCCTGGCGCAGCCGCTGGAAAATGCCCATCACGGCGCGCTCCCGGCATGGCCGTGGTGGCGTGTGCGGCGCGAGAGCGGGCAGGACTTCATGGCGGCAGGTCAGCCGGGGAAGTTGTCCGGAATCTTGGCCTTGCCGCGCGCTTCGGCAGCGCTGATGATGTTGCGGCGCACCAGGTCGGTGAGATTCTGGTCCAGCGTCTGCATGCCGACGTTCTGGCTGGTCTGGATGGTGGAGTACATCTGGGCCACCTTGGCTTCGCGGATCAGGTTGCGGATGGCGCTGGTGCCCAACATGATTTCGTGGGCGGCGACGCGACCCGCGCCGTCCTTGGTCTTGCACAGGGTTTGCGAGATCACGGCCTGCAGCGATTCCGACAGCATGGCGCGGACCATTTCCTTTTCCTCGGCGGGGAAGACGTCGATGATCCGGTCAATGGTTTTCGCGGCGCTGGAAGTGTGCAGCGTGCCGAACACCAGGTGGCCGGTTTCCGCAGCCGTCATGGCCAGGCGTATGGTTTCGAGGTCACGCATTTCGCCGACCAGGATGGCGTCCGGGTCTTCGCGCAGCGCGGAGCGCAGTGCCGCGGCGAACGAGTGCGTCATCGGCCCGACTTCGCGCTGGTTGATCAGGCATTTCTTGGATTCGTGGACGAACTCGATCGGGTCTTCCACGGTGAGAATGTGGCCGTACTCGGTCTCGTTGAGGTAGTTGACCATTGCCGCCAGCGTGGTCGACTTGCCCGAGCCGGTAGGCCCGGTCACCAGCACCAGGCCGCGCGGCTTGAGGGCCAGCTCGCCGAAGATCTTGGGCGCGTTGAGCTGCTCCAGCGTCAGGATCTTGCTGGGAATGGTGCGGAACACCGCCGCCGCGCCGCGCTGCTGGTTGAAGGCGTTGACGCGAAAGCGTGCCAGGCCTTCGATTTCGAACGAGAAATCGATCTCCAGCATCTCGTCGTAGACCTTGCGCTGCACGTCGCTCATGATGTCGTAAATCATGGCGTGCACGGTCTTGTTGTCGAGTGCGTCGACGTTGATGCGCCGCACGTCGCCATGGACGCGAATCATGGGCGGCAGGCCCGCGGACAGGTGCAGGTCGGAAGCTTTGTTCTTGACGCTGAACGCCAGCAATTGGGTAATGTCCACGGGGGCCCTTTGTCGTTTGGTACGCTTGTCGGTGATTATGACAATGATTGGTAACAACCTCCAACAGATCCGCACGCGCTTGGCGCCCAGGCCAGCGCGGCGGCCGACCGTGCGCCGGACAGTGTCGCATTGCTGGCTGTCTCCAAGACTTTTGGCCCGGAAGAGGTGCGCGAAGCCGCGCTCGCCGGCCAGCAGGACTTCGGCGAAAACTACATCCAGGAGGCCGTGGAGAAAATGGCCATCTTGCGTGAAATGGACTGGCCGGCGGGACAGCCCGGTCTGCGCTGGCACTGCATAGGTCCTATCCAGAGCAACAAGACGCGGCTGGTGGCCGAGCATTTCGACTGGGTGCACAGCGTGGACCGGCTCAAGATCGCGCAGCGCCTGTCGGAGCAGCGGCCTGCGGGCCTGCCGCCTTTGCAGGTCTGCCTGCAGGTCAACCCCGACGGCGGCGTGAACAAGTCCGGTGTGCCGCTCGAAGAGGCCATGGCGCTGGCCCAGGCCGTGGCGCAGTTGCCGAATCTGCAATTGCGCGGGCTGATGGCGATTCCCGAGGAGGCGCCGGACTTCGCCGGGCAATACGCCGTGCACCGCCGGGTCAAGCAGCTGTTCGACGCGATTGCCGCCAGCGGCGCGCCGGGCCTGGCCGCGTTCGACACCTTGTCGCTGGGCATGACCGCCGACATCGATGCGGCCGTGCATGCCGGCAGCACGATGGTGCGCGTCGGGCGCGGCATTTTCGGCGTGCGCGGGCAGCGCTGAAGCCGGCGCTTACAGGCGCTCGGGGCGCTTCATCTGGCAGGCGCTGTCCAGCGTCAGCTGTTCGGCGGGAATCACGGCATCGGTGCGAAAACCCCATTGCGTGCCTTCCCAGCCCGCGGTCACGCGCTTGCCGTCGACGGGGGCAATGGTGTTGACCACTTGCGGCAGCAGCAACTGGTGGTCCTGGCCGCGCATGCGCACTTTGCCGATGCTGGTGTCCAGCACCATGTTTTCCATGGCCGTGGCGACCTTGAGTGGATCGGTGGACTGCGACTTCTGTATGGCCGCGGCCAGGAAGCGCACCGTGATGTCTATGCGCGGCGAGAGAAAGTCCTTGCCCATCTTGGCCTTGTAGGCCTTGGCCTGGGCGTCGGCGGCCGGGCGATTGGCCTGGCCGGGATGCCATTCGGCCACCCAGGTCAGCTGACCCTTGCCGGCCTGGGACACGGCCAGCACGGTGCCGGGAACGCCGCCCGCGCTGTGGTTGAAATAGCGGTAGTCGAGGCCGGCGTCGCCCGCGGCCTTGAGCAGCAAGGCCATGTCCTGGCCCCAGTTGCCGCTGATGATGGTGTCGGCGCCCGAGGCCTTGACCTTGGAGACATAGGGCGCGAAGTCTTTCACCTTGCCTATGGGGTGCAGCGTCTCGCCGACGAACTGGATGTCGGGCCGGGCCGCGCCGACCATGCTGCGGCCGTAGGCGGCCCATTGCTTGCCGTGGGCGTAGTCCTGGTTGAGCAGGTAGACCTTCTGGATGGACGGCTCGGTCTTGATGTAGTCGCTGATGGCCTTCATGCGCATGGCGGTGTTGGCGTCGAACATGAAGTGCCAGAAATTGCAGGCCTTGCCGGTGAGCTCGGGGTCTATGGACGAATGGTTGAGCACCATCACCTCCTTGCCGGGATTGCGCTGGTTGTGGCGCGCGGCCGATTGCACCAGGGCCGTGACCACCGACGAGCCCGAGCCGCCGGTGATGATGGCGCGTGCGCCCTGGTCTATGGCCGCCTGCAAGGCGCTCTGGCTTTCCTGCGCCGAGAGCTTGCTGTCGAACTGCAGCAGCTGCAGCGGGACCTTGTTGACCCCTCCCTTGGCGTTGATGTCCTCCACGGCAAACTGGATGTGGTTGAGCATGAGTTCGCCCACGTTGGCGAAAGGCCCGGACAGGGGATCGATGTAGGCGATCTTGAACGTTTCCTGGGCCTGTGCGCCGCCCGCGCAAAGCAGGGCGGCCGCGGCCAGGGGGCGCAGCGAAAGGGGGAGCAAGGTGGGCATGGGCAGAGGTCTCGAGGAGGAAGAATCAGGGGGCGAAGTCAGTGGCCGGGGGCGTCCACGCGCAGGCCTATCACCCGCATGGCCAGCCGCGTGAGCTCCTGCTCCATGGCTTCGGCGTCCAGGCGGCCGTCGGGGCGGTACCACTGGTAGAGAAAGCCGGGCAGGCTGCAGGCGGCCTGGGCCGTGATGCGGGTTTCGTGAAAGTCGAAATGTCCGCTGGCGCGGCCTTCCTCGAGCAGGGCGCACAGCTGCTGGTAGAAATGATTCGCCAGCCAGCGCGATTGCTCCAGGTATTCGGGCCGGTAGCACTGCGGCTCGCGGTAGGGGAAAAAGGCCGCGGGATAGTGGGCGATGGTCGCGCGGATCAGCCGCTGCAGGCCGTCCTGTACTTTCTCGTGCGCCGGACGCGGATCGCCGGCGGCGAAGTCGAGCACCGTGAAACAGGCCACCGTGGGGCGCCAGGACAGGGCCTCGAAAATTTCCTGCTTGTTGCGAAAGTAGTAGTAGACGAAAGGCTTGGTCACGCCCAGCGCGCCGACGATTTGCGCCATGGTGGTTTGGGCGTAGCCCTGGGCGTGGAACAGCGCCTGCGCGGCCTGCAGGATGCGCTCGCGCTTGGCGTCGGAATCGGCCGTGGGGCGGCGTTGGCGCCCGCCGGCGGGCAGCAGCGGATCGCGTGGAATGTCGCGCACAGCGTCGTCCGATGGGGCAGCGGGAAGAGGGGTAGGCATTGGGTGTCGCATGGGTGAAAGCTGGATTGGCTTTGTCATACCCAGCGGTATATATTGAAAGGACACCTGCCGGTATCGCGTCCTGTGGCAAACCCTGATGCGCTGCCGAGAACGGGTGAAACAAGACACCAAGGAGACAAGGCCATGGCCGATCACGCCCAGCAGCAGCCGCTGCATGAATGCCTGCGCGCAAACGCGCGCAACCACCCCGATGCGACGGCCTACCAGTGGTATGGACAGGCCGTGACCTGGGCCGAGATCGATGCCGGCAGCGAAGCGTTCGCGGCGCGCCTGCAGGCCCTGGGCGTGCGCAAGGGCGAGCCCGTGGCGCTGTTCATGAACAACTGCCCGCAGTACGTGATGGCGCACTACGGCATCCAGAAAATCGGCGCCGTCGTCTGCCCTTGCGGGCCGCTGAACAAGGAGCATGAGCTGGCCTACCAGCTCAACGATTTGCAGGCCCGGGTGATCGTCAGCGCGGCTTCGCTGCTGCCCGTGGTCGACAAGGTGCGCGCGACCACGGCGCTGGCCCATGTCTTCGTCGTGCACTACGCCGAAATGCTGCCCGCGAACCCTGCGCTGGCCCTGCCGGCCGAGCTGGCGCAGCTGCAGGCCGAGCCCCGCGTCACGCCCGCGGGCTGCGAGGATTTTCTGCAGGTGGCGCGTTCGGGGGCGATCGCCCAGCCGGTGGACATCGCCATGGACGACGTGGCGCTGATGACCTATACCTCGGGCACGACGGGCCTGCCCAAGGGCGCGATGCTCAGCTATCGCAATGCCTGGTTCAAGACCGCGGCGTCGGCCCAGACCAATGGCGTGGAGCGCGACGCCGTGCTGCTGGCCATCGCGCCGCTCAATCACATCGCCGGCATGGTGATGGGCGTGAACCTGCCGGTGTTCACGGGTGCTTCGGCGGTGCTGCTGTTTCGCTTCGATGCCCTGGCCACGGCCCAGGCCATAGAGCGCTACCGCGTGAGCTGGTGGTACAGCATCGCCCCCATGAACGTGGCGCTGATGCAGCTGCCCGGCGTGCGCGACATGGACTTGTCGTCGCTTACGCGCAATGCCGTCACCAGCTTCGGCATCACGTTCACCGAAGCCCTGGCCACGCAATGGCGCACGGTGGCGCCCAACTGCATTGCCTGCGAAGCCGCCTACGGCCTGAGCGAAACGCATACCGTGGACAGCACCATGCCGGTGGACGCGATCCGCTGGGGCACGCATGGCAAGCCCGTGCCGGGCAATGAAATCCGCATCATCGACAGCCTCACGGGCCAGGCCTTGCCGGCCGGCGAAGTGGGCGAGATCATCATCCGCGGCCCGGGCAATTTCCTCGGCTACTGGAACAAGCCCGAGGCCACGGCGCAGACGCTGCGCGACGGCTGGGTCTACACCGGCGACATGGGCTGCATGGACGCCGACGGCTACCTGACCTTCATGGGGCGCTTCAAGGAAATGATCAAGGTCTCGGGCTACAGCGTGTTCCCGGAAGAGGTCGAAACGATTCTGATCCGCCACCCGGCCATCGCCCAGGCGGCCGTGATCGGCGTGCCCGATGCGGAAAAAGGCGAGGTGGTGCGGGCCTTTGTCGTCGCCAGGCCGGGCCAGTCCATAGACGCCGCGGCGCTGGTGCAATGGTCGCGCGACAACATGGCGGTCTACAAGGTGCCGCGCGAAGTGCGGGTCATCGATGCCCTGCCGGCCACGGGCGCCGGCAAGGTGCTGCGCCGCCTGCTCAAGGACCTTGCCTGAACGGATGCTTCCATGTTCCACAAAGTACTGATCGCCAACCGCGGTGAAATTGCGCTGCGCATCGTGCGCGCCCTGCGCGACCTGGGCATTGCCAGCGTCGGCGTCTATGCCGACGACGATGCCGACGCGCCCCATGTGCGCGCCGCCGACCAGGCCCAGGCCCTGCAGGCCACGGGGCCGGCCGCCTACCTCGACGGCGCGCGGCTGCTGGCCATTGCGCGCGAGCTGGGCTGCGACGCCATCCACCCGGGCTACGGTTTTCTGAGCGAGCGCGCCGATTTCGCCCAGGCCTGCGCGGATGCCGGTCTGCGTTTCATCGGCCCCACGCCCGCGCAGCTGGCGCTGTTTGGCGACAAGGCCCGGGCGCGCGCGCTGGCCCAGCGCTGCGGCGTGCCCTTGATGCCGGGCAGCAGTGGCGCGGTGACGCTGGAGCAGGCGCAGGCGTTCTTCGCGGCCCAGGGCGGGGCCGGCGTGATGATCAAGGCCCTGGGCGGCGGCGGAGGCCGCGGCATGCGCGCCGTGCGCAGCGCCGAGGAACTGCCCGCGGCCTATGCGCGCTGCCGCAGCGAAGCGCTGGCCGCCTTCGGTGTCGACGGGGTGTATGTCGAGCGGCTGATGCCCAAGGCGCGGCACATCGAGCTGCAGCTGCTGGGCGACGGCCGACAGGTGATGAGCCTGGGCGAGCGCGAATGCACGCTGCAGCGGCGCTTCCAGAAGCTGGTGGAAATCGCGCCCAGCCCGTCGCTTGCGCCGGCGCTGCGCGCGCAGCTCACGCAGGCGGCGCTGCGCATGGCCGCCGAAGTCGCGTACCAAGGCCTGGGCACCTTCGAGTTTCTGGTCGACATGGCCTCGAGCGATCTGCCTTTCGTATTCATAGAAACCAATCCGCGGCTGCAGGTCGAGCACACGGTGACGGAAGAGGTCACGGGCGTGGACCTGGTTCAGACCCAGATCCTGCTGGCCGCGGGCCAAAGCCTGGCCGCGCTGGGGCTGGATCCCGCCGCGCCGCCGGCCGTGCTGGGCCATGCCGTGCAGTGGCGCATCAATGCCGAGACGCTGACGGCTGCGGGCGAGGCCCGCCCTGGCCATGGCCGGCTCACGCGCTTCGAGCTGCCCGCGGGCCCGGGCGTGCGCGTCGACACCCATGGCGTGGCCGGCGGCCAGCCTTCGCCGCATTACGACACGCTGCTGGCCAAGCTGATCGTCAGCCGCCGCGGCGGCACCTGGGCCGATGTGCTGCGTCGTTCGCAGCGGGCCCTGGCCGAATGCCATATCGAAGGCGTGGCCAGCAACCTGGATTTGCTGGCGGCGCTGGCCGCGCGGCCGGAAATGGCCAGCCAGGCCGTGCACACGCGCTGGCTGGAAGGAGTGCTGCCGCAACTGCTGGCGCAGGCCGGCGAGTGGACCGCTGCCCGGCCCGCGGGCCAGCCTTCCGCGGACCTGCAGCCGTCGGTCATGGACTCGGCGGGCGTGGGTGAGGTGCGCGCGCCCATGCCTTCGCGGCTGGTGCAGTTCAGCGTGGCCGTGGGCGACGAAGTCGCGGCTGGTGCCGAGCTGGCGGTGCTGGAAGCCATGAAGATGGAGCATGTGCTGCAGGCCCCCCATGCGGGCCGGGTAATGGCCTTGTCGGCGCTGGTTGGAGACTACCTGGGCGACGGCCAGTGCCTGCTGGTGCTCGAGCCTCTGGACGCGGCCGCGGAGCTGCAGGCGGTGGTCGGCGCCATGAGCGATCCCGACGCCATACGCCCCGATCTGCAGCGGCTGCGCGACCGCCAGGCGCTGACCCTGGACGCTGCCCGGCCCCAGGCCATGGACAAGCGGCACGCGCAGGGCGGGCGCTCGGCGCGCGAGAACATCGCCGACCTCTGCGATGAAGGCAGTTTTCTGGAATACGGCGCGCTGGCGATTGCGGCGCAGACGCGCCGGCGCAGCATGGATGACCTGATGGCCAACACGCCGGCCGACGGCATGGTCACGGGCCTGGGCAGCATCAATGCCGGGCTGTTCGGCGCCGAGCGTTCACGCGCCGTGGTCATGGCCTACGACGCCACGGTGCTGGCCGGCACGCAGGGCGCGCGCAACCATGCCAAGACCGACCGCATGCTCAGCCTGGCGCTGGCGCAGAAGCTACCCGTGGTGCTGTTTGCCGAAGGCGGCGGCGGGCGGCCCGGCGACACCGACATGCCGGTGGTGGCCGGCCTGCATGTGCACACGTTCGCGGCCTATGCGGCGCTGTCGGGCCAGGTGCCGGTGGTGGGCATCACGGCCGGGCGCTGCTTTGCGGGCAACGCGGCGCTGCTGGGCTGCAGCGACGTGATCATTGCCACGCAGGCCAGCAATATCGGCATGGGCGGGCCGGCCATGATCGAAGGCGGCGGCCTGGGCCAGTTCCGGCCCGAGCAGATCGGCCCCAGCAGCGTGCAGCATGCGAACGGCGTGATCGACATCCTGGTCGAAGATGAAGCCCAAGCCGTCGCGGCGGCGCGCCACTATCTGTCGTTCTTTCAGGGACGGCTGGAGCAGTGGAGCGCGCCCGACAGCCGGGCGCTGCGCCAGGTGGTGCCGGAAAACCGCCTGCGGGTCTACGACACGCGCGCGGCGATGGCCGGCCTGGTCGACGAAGGCAGCCTGCTGATGCTGCGCACGGGCTTTGGCGCGGGCATCCATACCGCGCTGGCACGCATCGAGGGGCGGCCCGTGGGGCTGCTGGCCAACAACCCCATGCACCTGGGCGGGGCCATCGATGCCGATGCCGCCGACAAGGCCGCGCGCTTCATGCAGCTGTGCAACGCCCACGGGATTGCCCTGGTGAGCCTGGTCGACACGCCGGGCTTCATGGTCGGCCCGGAAGTCGAGCAGACGGCTCAGGTGCGCCATGTGAGCCGGCTGTTCGTCGCCGCCGCCAACCTGTGCGTGCCCTTCTTCAGCGTGGTGCTGCGCAAGGGCTACGGACTGGGCGCCATGGGCATGACGGCGGGGAGCTTTCACGCACCGCTGTTCAACGTCGCCTGGCCCACGGGCGAGTTCGGCGCCATGGGCCTGGAAGGCGCGGTGCGGCTGGGCTATCGCAAGGAACTCGAGGCCCTGGCCGCGGGGGCCGAGCGCGATGCGCTGTTCCAGCAACTGCTGGCCCAGCAGTACGCCCACGGTGAAGCCATGCACATGGCCAGCACGCTGGAAATCGACGCCGTCATCGACCCCGCCGACACGCGCTCCTGGCTGGTGCGCGGCCTGGCGGGTGCGCGCGTGGCGCCGGCGCGCGGACGCTTTGTCGATACCTGGTGATCAGGGCGCCGACGGCGTGAGCGTCAGCAGCGCCGCGCTGTTGGCGCCCATGGCCAGCAGCAACTGGCCCTCGCTGTCGGCGTCGAGGATTTCGCCGTAGGCCGTGCCCACGGGCCGGCCGTCGCGGCTGCCGTCGAAGGTCTGGCCGGCCAGGCGCAGCGGATCGGCCGTGGTCAGGCGCGTGACCACGGCCTGGCGCAGGCCTTGGGGCAACTGTAAGGCGACCGTGCCCGCGGTGTCTGCGTCCGGGTTGATCAGCGCCACGCGCACCGTCTGGCTGCGCGCGTCGCGCACGGCCCAGGCCTTGATGCGCGTGGCGCTTTCGAGCTGGGTCGGCAGCCACTGGCCTTGCGCCCCCGCGAATTGCGCGAAGAACAGCATGCCGTAATAGCGCGCCTCCACGGACGGTGGCGTGGTGGCGGTATTCCAGATGCCGCCTGGCAGGTCCACGCCGGCCAGGCCCCATTGGGCGTAGTCCAGCAGTCTGTCGGCGGTGGCCAGCGCGGTCTCGGTGCCCTGGCCCAGCGTGCAGCGCAGGCCGGCCTTGGGCGCATAGACGCGCTCGGTCGGGCAGTCGCCCGCGCCTTGCGCGGTCTCCAGCTTCACGCTGCCCGCGGGCAGATCGGTGAACAGTTTGCGCGCCCGGGGGGGCGCCTTGCTGTCGAGGCGGATGGCCAGCGGACCGCCGCCGTAGTTCTGCAGATTGCGCAGCAGCTGGTGGTGGCTGGCGTTGACCCTGCCCATCAGCCGCTGCAGCTGTGCGGCGTCATACGCCAGGCCCAGAAAGCCCGGCGCAATGCTGCCGCCGGCGGGCTGGTCGCCTATGCGCAGCCGGGCCAGTGGCGCGTCGGCAGGCTCCACTTCGATGGTGACGCTGGCGCTGATCTCCGCGCCGCTGGGGGCCGGGCCGGTGAGCGTATAGGTGGTGGTCTGGGCCGGGCGCACGAGCACGGCGCCCGGCGGCGTGGCGGTGACGCCGCTCATGCGCAAGCTGCTGCCCAGGGGCGCATCCCAGGACAGCCGGGCGCTTTGCCCGGCCTGGATCTGTTGCGGCTCGGCGCTCAGTGCGGGCGTGGTGTAGACCAGGGGCGCGGCAAGGTGTTGGCAGCCGGCCAGCAGGGCCGTGGCTGCCAGCATCCAGTGCAGGGCGCTTGGCGCGGTGGGGTGTGGGGCAGCGTTGCGCTGCGGGGGAGAAGTGGGCATGGTGTATCCGGTGGCGCGCTCGCCGGACCCAGGTCGGGCGACGGGCAGGAGTCACAAAACGCGCAAAGGCCGTGGGCGGGGTTTGCGCAAGGCTGCCATGCATTGTTGGCAGGATGGGCGGGGGCGGCTGTACGACAGCAGCGCATTCGAGGCGCCGCCGCGACCAGCAAGGCCCAGGCCCCATGCTAAGCTGCTTGCCCGCTTTTCGTTTCTTCGGGGCGACAAGGCCGACCTGTTTGCAGGGCTGACGCAGAGCAGCTCGCAAGCCTTCAAAACCACTTCAGGAGACATCCATGCCCGGACT
>JAMNYN010000593.1 GCA_023622805.1 Pseudomonadota bacterium
GTAAGGGATGTGGGTCAGCTTGATGCGCGCGCTCTCGCCGAACAGCTCTCCCGCCAGGTGGGCGCCGGAGCCCGTGCCGCTGGAGGCGAAACTGGCTTTGTCGGGGTTGGCTTTGGCCCAGCCCACGAACTCCGACAGGTTCTTGGGCGGCAGTGCCGCGCTGGAGACCATCAGCAGCGGAATATGGCCGAACTGGCTCACGCCCGTGAGATCGGTGAGCGGCGAAAAAGCCATCTTGGGGTAGAGGCTGGGGTTGACCACATGGCCGGCCACCACCACCAGCAAGGTGTAGCCATCGGGCGCTGCCCTGGCGACGGCCTGCGAGCCGATCTGGCCGTTGGCGCCGGGCAGGTTCTCGATGACGACGGGGGTCTTGAGGCGTTCGGACAGCTTTTGCGTGACCAGGCGGGTGACGGTGTCGGAGACGCCGCCAGCGGTGTAGGGCACGACCACACGGATGGGGCGGTTGGGAAAGTGGTCTTGCGCCAGTGCGGCGTTGCCGGCCGCGGCCAGACCCAGGGCAAGCGTGGCGTGCATCCACCAGCGCTGCAGTCGAACGCTCTGGCGAGGCTGGGCGGAGGGGGCGCTATCGGCGTCATGCGGAAATGTCATGGTGTCTCCTGCTGGGTTGGTTTTTTGGGGGAACTCAGTTTTCGAGCAACTGGCGCGGGACCCGCAGGGGCAGATCCAGCAGCATTTGCGCAAAGGATTTGCCCAGGGGGTCGGAGCGCAGGCTGCAGACCCCGCCTCCGCCCAGGGCGTTGTGCAGGACGAAGTTCACGGCGTGCAGCCCGGGCACTGCGTAGCGCTGGACCGTGCCGTCCACCAGGTGGGAGAAATACTGGTGCACGCGCTCGGCCGTCAGCTGCGCAAGCAAAAAGGGATAGAGCTCGGGGCGGCGGGCAATCACGCCGATGTTCTCGTCATCGCCCTTGTCGCCGCTGCGCGCCCAGGCCAGCTCCACCAGGGGCACCTGCTCCCAGTCGCTGTCCTCGGGGTGGGCGGTGCTTGACTCTGTGGCGGGCAGGTGCACCGGCTCGGCGCCTGCGGGCGTGCCTATGACCGCCGCCGGCGACAGGATGTGCTGGCGCTGCGCGAGGGTCACGCACAGCGGCACCTGCTCCTTGGGCACCAGGAAGGAAAAGACTTTGAAGACGGGCTGGATCTCGGCCCGCCCGGCAAAGGAAGAGCGGGTTCCCGGACCCATGGACGTGCCGGCCGACGAGCATTCGCGCTGCAGAAAGCCCAGGCCCTTGGCATCGGCATGGCGGGCGGCAATGCGCAAGATGACTTCGCGTGTGGGCAAGGCGCGGGCATTGGCGCCGTAAAGCGCTTCGGTGCCCAGCAGTTCGACGCAGGTTTGCGAGTAGTCGGCCAGGCCCTGGGCCGCCAGCTGCTCGCGGGTGCGCAGCAGCAAGGCGTTCGCGGTCTTGCGGGCCTTGGCGGGGGCATCGATGCCGCGGATGGCCATCATGACTTGCAGCTGGTAGCCGTCGATATAGGTGCCGTTGGCCTTGTAGCTGTCGGTGGGCGCCTGGCCCTTGGCGCCTGCGACACGGACCTGCTCCGGGCCGGCTTGCACGACGCTGACCTGGCGGAAGTCGCAGCCCACATCGGGCATCAGATAGCGGGCGGGGTCGCCCACTTCGTACAACACCTGTTCGGCCACGGCCCCCGGGTGGATCAGTCCGCCCGTGCCGGCGGGCTTGCCGAGGGTAAAGCTGCCATCGGCCGCGCAGTCGATCACCGGGTAGCCCATATGGGCCCAGTCGGGCACGAGTTGCCAGTCGGTGAACAGGCCGCCCGTGGCCTGGGCGCCGCATTCGATCACGTGACCGGCCAAGGTTCCGGCTGCCAGGCGATCCCAGTCGTCCCAGGCCCAACCGAACTCATGGGCCAGCACGCCGACCACGACGGCGCTGTCCACGCAGCGGCCGGTGATGACAATGTCGGCCCCCATGGCCAGGGCGCGCGCAATCCCTTGGGCGCCGGTGTAGGCGTTGGCCGAGCTCAGCTGCGCCGGCGGCACCTCGCCGGTATACATGTCCTTGAGTCCCTGTTCGCGCAGTGTGGCGAACTGCGCGCTGACATCGTCGCCCGTGACCACGGCGATGTGGAAGGACAAGCCCTGGGCGTGCGCCGCCTGGGCCAGGGCCTGGGCGCAGGCCGCGGGGTTGAGCCCGCCGGCGTTGGACACCACGCGCACGCCTTGCTGGCGGATGGCCTGCAGATGGGGCAGCATGGCCGCGGTGACAAAGTCCGTGGCATAGCCCAGCTCCGGTTTCTTGCTGCGGGCCCGGGCCAGTATGGCCATCGTGGTTTCCGCGAGGTAGTCATAGACCAGGTATTGCAGGCCCGGGACTTGCAGCAGTTGGGGCGTGGCGATGCTGGAGTCGCCCCAGAAGCCGCTGGCGCCGCCGATGCGCACGGTTTTCGCGGGCGCGTTCATGCGAGCGCCTCTATTCTCAGCAACAAGGCGCCCTTGGCGGCTTGCTGGCCGGCCATGGTGCGCAGTTCCACCACACGCCCGGCAATCGGGGCGTGCAGCGTGTGCTCCATCTTCATGGCTTCGAGCACGGCGATGCGTTGGCCTGCGCTCACCGTATCGCCTTCCTTGACGGCGACGGCGACCACGCGTCCCGTCAGGGGCGCGGTGATCACGCCGCCGTCCTGGCTGGCCTGGCCGGATTTGTGGGCGTCGGTCTGCTCGAAATGCCAGGCCTGACCGGCATGGAACAGGTCCAGCTGCAAGCCGGTGGCCACGGCCGCCGCGCTCTCCACCATGCCATTGCATTGCACCTGGAACTGGCGCCGCCCGGCGTCCAGCCACAACAGGTCGCGCATCTCGAAGCGCGTGGCGGCAGTCGCCGGGTCCTCTCCGGCCTGCGTCTGCAGCGCAATGTCCCAGCCCTGGGCCGTGGCCTGCACCTGGGCTTGCCAGCGCTGCGGGCCGTGGCGCAACTCCAGCGCGGTGGCGGTCTGTTGCTGCAGGCGACCTGCGCCCAGTTCGGCCAGGCCCTGGCTGGCAAGCAGCCTGGCCAGCACGGCCCAGGCCACGGTGCGCTCCTGGGGCGCCGGGGCCTGGGCCAGGCTGTGGGCCATGGTTTGCGCCACAAAACCGGTGTGGATCTCGCGGCCCGCCGCGAACTGCGCGGAGTTCAGGCATTCCACCAGAAAGCGCTGGTTGGTCGGAACGCCCAGCAGCACGCATTGCTCCAGCGCCTGCACCAGCTTGCGCCGCGCTTCTTCGCGGGTGGCGCCATGGGCCACGACCTTGGCGATCATGGAGTCGTAATACGGGCTGATGACCCAGCCATCGCGCAGCGCGTGGTCCACGCGCACATCCAGCGGCTGCTGGTGGTGGGACAGCGGGCCGGGCGGCGGCGCATTGGGCGCGCGCCAGAACAGCACTTCGCCGGTCTGCGGCAGAAAGCCCGCGTACACGTCCTCGGCGGTGAGGCGCGCCTCGATGGCATGGCCCTGGTAGTGGACGTCGGCTTGTTGCAGGCTGAGCGGCTCGCCCGCGGCGATCCTGAACTGCCAGGCCACAAGGTCCAGCCCGGTGATGGCTTCGGTCACCGCGTGTTCGACCTGCAGGCGGGTGTTCATTTCCATGAAGTAGAAATGCCCTTGGGCGTCCAGCAGAAACTCCATGGTGCCGGCGCCTATGTAGCCAATGGCCTGGGCGGCCTTGACGGCGGCCTCGCCCATGCGCTGGCGCAGCGCGGGCGTGACCACGGTGGAGGGCGCCTCTTCAATCACTTTCTGGTGGCGCCGCTGGATGGAACAGTCGCGCTCGCCCAGGTAGATGCAATGCCCCAGGCTGTCCGCGAGCAGCTGGATCTCGATATGCCGCGGCGCGAGTATGGCTTTTTCCAGAATCAGCTCGGTGCTGCCAAAGGCTTGCAAGGCTTCGGAACGCGCCGAGGCCAGGGCGGCGGGCAGATCGGCAGGGCTGTGCACCAGGCGCATGCCGCGGCCGCCGCCACCGGCCGCGGCCTTGACCATCACGGGGAAGTCGATGCGGGCGGCCGCGGCCACAAATGCGCTTTCCGCCTGGTCCGCTTCCTGGTAGCCGGGAATGCAAGGCATGTCGGCGGCCATCATCAGCTGCTTGGCGCGGGCCTTGTTGCCCATGGCCTGCATGGCGGCGCCGGTCGGGCCTATGAAGACCAGGCCGGCCGCGTCCACGGCGTTGGCGAAGTCCGCGTTCTCCGCGAGAAAGCCATAGCCGGGGTGGATGGCGTCGGCACCGCTCAGGCGTGCGGCCGCCAGGATGGCATCGCTGTCAAGGTAGCTGTCGCGCGGCAGCGGGCCGCCGACCAGCACGGCGCTGTCCGCGGCCTGCACATGCGGGCTGAGGCGGTCGGCCTCGGAGTAAATGGCCACGGTGCGATAGCCCAGCTGGCGCGCCGTCTGGATGATGCGCAGCGCAATTTCGCCGCGGTTGGCGATCAGCACGCAGCGGAAGGGGCGGATGTTTTTGGTGACGGTCATGGCGCGGTCTAAAGAGAGGGCAGGCGGGAAGAGGCGGGCGCGGCGGGCGGGGTGTGGGTCTGCCGTATGTCCTGGGCGCTGAACTCGGCCTGCCAGGCCGCCGGGCGCTTTTCGCGGAATGCGGCAATGCCTTCGGCGCCTTCATGGCGCATGCATTGGGCGAAAGCCAG
>JAMNYN010000194.1 GCA_023622805.1 Pseudomonadota bacterium
GCTGGCGGAACTCGACGACGGCCAGATCGCTTGCACCCAGGCGGTCCTTGGCGCGGTCGGCGATGGGACCCATGGTCAGCCACATGGCGACATCCTGGTTCGGAAAGCCGCTGATGCCGGTGAAGTTGCCGGCCTTCATGGCCTGGCGGTCCTGCCAGAAACGGTTTTCCTGGGTGCGCAGCGGGCGGTAGCCGGCGTCCAGATCCACGCCCACGGTCTGGCGCAGGAACTTGCGCCAGGTTTGCGTTTCAGGGGTCTGCGCCGGGTGGCCCCAGGCAATGAAGTAGAAAGCCGTGGAAACATCGTCCATGGCCACATTGATGTTGGCCACGTTGTAGAGGTTGTTGGGCGGAATCAACGCAGTCGCTGGCGCCACGAACACCGTGGAGCGCACGTAGTCGTTTTCCGAGGCCTTGCTGATGGGGCGACGCAGCGCGGCGTAGCGAAAGCCGTAACTGTCACGCTGCACCTGCATGCGCGGCGCCTTGTCAGTGCTGGGGCGCAGCCAGCTGTTCTGGGTAGCCTGGGCGCCGTCGACGCGGGCCGGCACCATGTCCGACGAATGCAGGCTGGAGCTGTGCGCGGAGTCGATGGCACCTTCCAGAATCTGGGCCCAGTTGCACGGCAACAGCACCTTGGCAATGCTGACCCGCACATCGGCGGTGGGCGCCCAGGCGGGCGGCTGGAATGCCGGCACGGCATCGGCCGGCCCCATATAAGCCCAGACCATGCCGCCCCATTCCTGCGTGGGGTAGGCCTTGTGCTTGACTTTCTCTGCCATGCCGCTGGCCGCGGGCTCGGAGACCATCTCCAGCACATTGCCTTCCACGTCCATCTTCCAGCCGTGGTACAGGCAGCGCAAGCCGCCTTCTTCGTTGCGGCCGTAGACCAGGGAGGCCCCACGGTGTGGACAGTGCTCGTCCATCACGCCGACGCGGCCCTCGGTATCGCGAAACACCACCAGATCTTCGCCAAGGACGCGTGCCTTGACAGGATCGCCGTCGGGCTCACCCACCTCCTCCAGCAGGCAGACCGGCGTCCAATGCCGACGCATCAACTGGCCCATGGGAGCATCGCCCTCCACGCGGCACAGCAAGTCGTTTTCTTCTTTCGTCATCATGCAAATACTCCTACACAAGGGGGTGTGCCATGGCAGTCATGGCGGGGGCCGAAGGGGCTGTTTCGAGGTGGCTGCGACGTTGAAAGACCAAGGGCTTGGCATTCCAGGTCTGCTTGCAAATCCAGGCGGCCAGGGCTGAATCCAGGTGCTGTACATGGGGGGGAAACCACGCGGCCAATTCCGTGGCGAAGCGCCGCGCGGGTTGCGCGTCGCCCTGGCGCAAGAGTTGCCGCACACCGGCGGCGGAGCGCAGCACGGCAGCGTGCTCGGCCATGTGGCACTGCTGGGCAGGAAAATCCAAGCGGCGCATCCATGCATCTTCCTGACCGAAATGCGCGATGGCGTGAGAGATCACGGCATCCAGGCACTGGGACAGGCTGCCATCCGACGCTGCCTGCAGGGCTGCAATCAGTTCGGCGAATTCCTGGTGCTCGCTGTCCAATTGCGCCTGGCCAACAAGCCATGCGGACTTCCAGCCGAAGTTGCTTGGCGCGGTTGAAGAACTCATGCAGTGGTCCTGTATGTCCAGCCACGCGCAGCACATTGCGTCTGCTGTAGCGCTCGGCACTGCGGCCTTGCGTGGCTTTTATGGAAATGATTAGATGACTAATATTTTATGTGAGTCATCTAACTATTTGCAACCCATAGACTTAAGTGTTTTCCCTGAACAGAGTTGACGCCCTTCTCCTCAAGAAAAGGCCAGTCAATGCATTCAGGCGTCAAACGCAACCAGCGCAACTCCTCGCTGGGGCGCAAGCTTGATCAGGCACGCTCGGTCGCATACGGCATCCAGGGTCGCGCACCGGTGCTGGTGTGGAGGCAGGGCCGCCAGAGCTGGGGAATGACATCAACGCGGTGGGCCATACCGATTCCGACCAAGAAATCCTCCAGCGGGCTTGCAACCCCGCCGACTCCCGAGCCAGAGAACAAGGCTCTTGAAGTGCTGTTTCAGGAGGCCCATGAGAAAGCCCGGCTGTTCGAAGCCGTGCTCAGTGTCCTCAAGAAGAACTACAGAGTGCGCGTAGTAAATAAGCCTTTGGGCAAGTCCTCGCGCAAAAGCGTGCCCCAGGATTGAGCGTGCCGAGGACTGACCGCCGCAGCCGCCCAATCCATCTCCTGCAGTTGCAACACCCGCTCAAACGACCGCTGCGCCAGGCCAACGCGAGCCTGGTACGTGATGCACTGCTGAACGTGCCAAAAGCCCAGCAATAGCCGCCATCGGCTCCGGCACCCTCCAACTGACCCAAAGCGGAGCCGCAGCGAACTGTCACGCTTGCACCGGATCAAGCGGCTGGCGGCGGCCCCGTGTCGGGCTTGGCGCCCGGCGCCGGCGCAATGCTGCGCAGGCGCTGCTGCCAGCCCATGATGGCGATGCGCCTGCCATGGCGGTCCAGCACCGGCGTGAGCCGCACCTGCTCCTCGTGCAAGGCCCCGGCACGGTCCCGGTTGACCAGATGGCCCTCCCAGCACTGGCCGGCCATCAGCGTCGACCACAGGTCGCGATAGGTGGACTGCGGCGTGCGGCCGCTGGCCACCACGGACGGCTTGCGTCCACGCAATTCGGCGAGCGCGTAACCGCTGTCCTGCTCATAGCGCCGGTTGACCCACAGAATCCGCCCGTCGGCATCGGTCAACACCGCGGCGGCCGGGCAGGCATGCAGGGCGGCGCGCAGCACGTCATGGCGCTGTTTCTCGCTGTCCAGGCGCCAGCCCAGCCAGCGCAGGCGCAGCACCATGGCGCCGGCCAGCATCAGCAAGGCAAACGACAGCGCGGCCACCCACAAGCGGTCACGCCAGGGCATCAAGGCGCTGACATTGTCGAGTGCCACCAGTTGCCAGTCGCCCGCGGGATCGCGCCAGTCCAGCGCGCGGCGGTCCACCGCGTAGCGCACGCCGTTGACCCGCACTTCGCTGCTGTCCGCGGCAAACGGCAGCGCCGAAGCCACGCCATTGTCGAAATACGATCCGAACAGGCTACTGCGGCGCACGGCATCGATGCGCTCCTGCGTCAGCGGCCCCGTCATCGCATAGCGCCATTCCGGCCGGGTCGACGAAAACGCCACGCCCTGCGGGTTCAGCAGCAAGGTCGTCAGGCCGTTGCGATGCAGCAAGGCATCGAGCGCGCCCGCATCGGTCTTGAGCACCACAACGCCCAGCACCGCGGAGCTGGCGTCCAGGCCGTCGCGCACTGGCGCCGCATAGAACAGGCCACGCGAGTGACTGCCCACTTCCAGCGCGGCAAACACGCTGGAGCGGCCTTGCATGGCCTGGCGAAAATACGGCAAGAAGGCCGGATGGCGGTTGGGCGCGGGGTTTTCGCCATTGTCCTGGGCCATGCTGCGGCCGTCACGGTCGAGCACATGCACGCTCAGTACTGGCAGGCGCGCGCGGATCTGTGCCAGATGCTGCTGCGCCAACTCCACCGGCACATCCATGCCGCGCGCCAAATCCTTGATGGCCGTATCGGCCAGTCCGACCGCCACTGCGCCCGACAGCACCGGGCTGTGCAAGGTCTGCGCCAGCAGCGCCTGGCGTGTCTCGTCCAGGATGCGCTGGCGTTCATCCGCTCTATAGTCCAGGCGCCACAAGGCCACGGCCTGCACCGCCAGGATCGCCCCGACGCCGGCCACGGCCGTGAGCCACAGCGCATCACGCAACCCGGCGCCTGGGCGCCGCCGCGCGGCCCCCGGGATCCAGCCTGTCATGGCGCCCATGCCTGCGCGCCAAGCCGCCACCGTCGGCGCTCGTTCACTGTGATCCAACATTCCTGCACACTCCCCTCGATTCGTCACGCTCGGCTTGTGGCCGCCGCGACCCAGCATTTCATTGTTATCTGCAGCTGACAGACGGGCTTGTACGGCCCGTTTTCTGCCCGGTGCGGTGGCACCATCGGCAAATCTGCTGACAAATACTAACAACACTGGGGCTGATTGCGACAATCGCGGCGGGCATGGCCTGCATTCGTGCTGGCAGAGAGGGGCTGGCGCGCACCACGCCCGGCCTGTGTCGCCGGGCGCGTCATGGCCCGGTCTTTTCCGACTCCAGCATCGCGGGGGCGCCAGCGGCTGACTCCAGCAGCACACAGGTCTTGCCCGTGCGCCGGCAGTGATCCTGCACCCGCCAATAGTCGCCATGGCTGACACAACCGGTCTGGCAGATCACCAGATCGGCGGCGGCGGCGCTGGCCTCCAGGCCAGGCTCTTCGGCGGCAGCCGCATAGCCCACGGTGCACGGGACTGGCAATGGGGCCTGCGCCCTCTCCCAGTGAAGCGCCGTGTCGCGCACGATCACGGCCGCGCGCAAGCGCATGACCTGGCCTTGCAGGCGCGCGATTTCTGCGGCGTGGGCTCGCACCAGCGCATCGCAGCGCGTCTGTGTCTGGCCATGGTGGCGTATGAGCGCGTGGTATTCGTTCATCAGTTGCTGGATGTCGTGCGCGGCAAGATGCATGGTCGGCCTCGGCGAAATGCGGTCGCGGCGCGCAGGCCGCGGGGAAAGACGCCCGCAAAACCGGGCCCTCGGATGGCTGGCGAGCTGTGGCGTCATC
>JAMNYN010000381.1 GCA_023622805.1 Pseudomonadota bacterium
GATCGGCGGCGCCGATGCGGATGTGTTCGGTTGAACCTTCGGCAACCTTCACCGCGGCGTGCCGCATGACACGACCGATCTCGCGCTCGAACTGGCGCACGCCGGCTTCCCGGGTGTACCCGGAAACGATGACACCGAGGGCTTCGCCGTCCAACTCGCACTGTTCCTCCTGCAGGCCATTGGCCTCGCGCTGGCGCTTGACCAGGTAGTTCCGTGCGATCGCGAGTTTTTCTTCCTGCGTGTAGCCCGTCAACTCGATAACCTCCATGCGGTCGCGCACTGGCGCGGGCACGTTGTCGATCACGTTCGCGGTGGCGATGAAGAGAATCCGGCTCAGGTCGAAGGGAACGCCAAGGTAGTTATCGCGAAAGCTGTTGTTCTGCTCGGGGTCCAGCACCTCGAGCAGCGCTGCCGATGGATCACCCTGGGCGCTGGCGTTGACCTTGTCGATCTCGTCGAGCATCATCACGCAGTCCCGAGCCCCCACACGCCGCAGCCCCTGCACGATGACACCGGGCATGGCGCCGATGTAGGTACGGCGGTGGCCGCGGATTTCCGCCTCGTCATGCATGCCGCCGAGCGATACCCGGGTAAAGGGCCGCTGGATGGCCCGGGCGACGCTTTGTCCCAGAGAGGTCTTGCCGACGCCGGGCGGGCCCACAAAGCAGAGAATCGGCGCCCGACCTGCGGGGTTGAGCTTGCGTACGGCCAGGAACTCAATGATGCGTTGCTTCACGCGGTCTAGGCCGAAGTGGTCGGCTTCCAGCGTCTGGCGCGCCGCAGCCAGGTCGAGAGGCTCTGTCGGGGTAATGCTCCAAGGCAGCTCGACCATCCAATCGAGGTAGGTCCGCAGCATCGATGACTCGCTGGAGGCCTCGGGCATGCCGCGCAGGCGGGTGAGTTCCTTGCGGGTGTGGGCTGCCACGTCCGCCGGCATCCCGGCCCTAGAGATTTTTTCCTCGATGCGGGCGAACTCCTCCTCGTCGACCCCGGTTTCTCCGAGTGCGGCCTGGATGGTCTGGAGCTGCTGGCGCAACAGAAACTTGCGCTGGTGATCGTCGAGATGTTCCTTGGTCCGTTCGCCGATTTCCTTGGACAGCCGCAGCACCTCCAGCCGATGCGACAGGAGTTTGAGCAGCGCCCCTATCCTTTCCGCGGGATCAAGCATTTCGAGCAGGGCCTGCTTTTCGTTCATTTCGACATCGATCACGCTGGCCGTTATGTCGGCGAGAGCGGAGGCCTCCCGTGTCGTCTGCAGCGCATGGATCAGTTCCGCAGGCACGCTGGGCAGCAGTGACAGGAGTTCGATTGCACGTTCCCGCAGTTGAAGAGCGAGCGCCTCGGATTCGGTCGAGGTATCGGGTATCTCTTCGATCAACTCGATCCTGGCAGCGAGATAGGGATAGCCCTCGGCGGGAGCGACGATGCGAAAGCGCTGCAAGCCATGGCAGACCGCGTGAATCTGTTCGTCGCCATCGCCCAGGTGGTGAATGAGCGTGGCGAGCGTTCCCATGACGCACAGGTCTGCGACCGCCGGATCATCATGGCGAGGGTCTTTTTGCAGGACCACGCCGATCCGGGTGTTGCCTTCGATCGCATACTTGAGCGCGGCAATCGATTTCTCTCTTCCTGCGCTGATGGCCGTGATGACCTTGGGAAACAGCACGAGGTTTCGCATCGGGATCAATGCCACCACATCGGGGGGCAACGCCGAGGACAAGGCGGATGAGTCATTCATGGAGTCTCTCCTGCAAGGAAATGCGGTAGTCCCTAGAGATTGCCGTCGTTTGCGCGCACGGCGTCGTCAATTTCCTTCTTCTGCGCGTTCGTGTTCATGCAGTCAGTGGTCGAGGCATCCCGGCGATGGAGCCACTGGCTGTCACGGGTGTGCACGGCTTGAATGCTCACGTTACTGGTGGGCGAGTTGAAGAGGCTTGATATTGCGCAAGTCACGGAAATTTCCCGCGCTTCTGGGGCGCCACGTGCAGGCCTCAAGTCGATCCATGGACACCGCCAGGAACGGGCGCAGTGCGTCGAGACTGCGAGGAGTTAGTACGTTGTCGGGCTCTCACGCCAAAGCGTCAAGCAGTTGGCTCTTGAGCCATTGAGTCCGGACATGGGCATGGTGCCGCCTATGTCGCTGTGGGGGTGGTACCAGTTCCAGGGACTAAAACCGCCGCGCCGTTTATCAGTCCGCGACGAACGGCCTGGACTGCGGCGTTGGCATCCTCCAGCCTGAAGGTCTGCACATGCGTTTCCAGTGCCAACGTGTTTATCAGCCTGAAGAAAGCATCGCCGTCAGCACGAGTGAGGTTGGCAACCGATTTGAGCACCCGCTCTCCCCAGAGCAATTGATAATCGAAGGACGGAATTGCACTCATGTGGATACCTGCACAAACCACGATGCCGCCTTTTCTCGTGGCGGCCAGTGCCGCCGGGACCAGTTCGCCCGCAGGCGCGAAAATCAGCGCCGCATCCAGGGAGTTCGGGGCTTGTTCATTGGATGCACCAGCCCAGGTTGCGCCCAGACTCCTCGCAAAGTCCTGCCCGGCCTGATCGTTGGCGCGTGTAAAGGCAAAAACCTCTTGTCCCTGGGAAACAGCGATCTGGCAGATGATGTGAGCTGCCGCCCCAAAGCCATACAGGCCCAGCCGGTGTGCTGTTGCTCCGCCAGCGAGTCGCCAGGCGCGAAAACCGATCAGTCCAGCGCACAGCAGTGGCGCAGCATGCGCATCGTCGTAGCGCTCGGGCAGTGAAAAGCAAAAGCGTTCATCGGCAGCGGCATATTCGGCGAAGCCACCGTCGCGGTCATAGCCGGTGAACAGCAACTGGTCGCAAAGATTCTCTCGGCCCATCAGGCAGAATGCGCAAGACCCGCAGGTTTTTCCAAGCCAAGGAATGCCGACACGCTGTCCTATGGAAAAGCGCCGGGCATTCCTGCCAAGGGCCACGACCTGGCCGACCACTTCGTGCCCTGGTATGGCTGGAGGATCTCGTGACGGTAAATCGTTGTCCATGATGTGCAGGTCAGTGCGGCAAACTCCGCAAGCGAGCACCCGTACCACCAGATCATTGTCGCCCGCTTTCGGAAAAGGCTTGCGCGTGGCCAGTAGTTTGTGACCAGACAGATCAAAGACCATTGCGGACATGGTGATAGGCAACATATCAATGTGTACCCTTGGCTTGCGATGAAGTCGTTACGTCGTTCTTGGCGAAACGGATAAAGAGCGCTGCCCTGCCTAATGTCGAGCTTCCTTTTTTTCCAGCCAAAGAACTGAGTGTTCCTCGCCGGGTTGCAGCGCCGCCTACGGCTTTGATCTTTTCAGCCGCGACCAGGGCACTACGCATAAGCACCCATCGATTTTCTTCTTGATCGCCATGCGCCTCAAACCAGATCAGCGCGCAACCGATCAATCCAGGGAAACTGTTTCCAGGTAGTAAGGCATGTGGCAGGCCCAGTGCAGTTCGCGTTCTATGCGCTGGCGCATGGCATCGGAGGCCGCTGGTTCGCCGTGGGTGATGAAGGTTTTCCGGGGGGCCGATTTGAAGCCCTGCAACCAAGCCACGATTTCGCCTGCATCGGCATGGGCCGACAAGTCGTCGAGTTGAACCACCTCGGCGCGCACAGGAACGTCCTCGCCATGAATGCGCACCGAAGATGCGCCGCCGACGATGGCGGCACCGCGCGTACCACCGGCCTGGAAGCCGGCAAACACAATGGTGTTGCGCTGGTCGGGAGCGAAGGCCTTGAGATGGTGCACCACACGCCCCCCCGTGGCCATGCCACTGGCGGCAATGATGATCATCGGGCCGTGCCGGGTGTTGAGCTCGCGTGACTCTTCCGGAGATTCCACAATATGCGCCGTGTGCGCCATGGCCTCGCACTGCGCGGGCGTGAGTTTCAGTTCATCCTGGTGCTGCACGTACAACTGCGTGGCGCCGGCAGCCATCGGGCTGTTGAGGTAGACCGGCAGATTTTTCGCAATCACGCCTTGGTCCTTGAGCATTCGGATGCAGTGCAACAGGCCTTGTGCGCGTCCCACGGCGAACGCCGGAATCACCGCAACACCGCCGCGTGCGACCGTGCGGTTGATGACCTTGCCCAGTTCCAGCAATGGCGATGCCTTGTTGTGCAGGCGGTCCCCGTACGTGGACTCCACGACCAGATAGTCAGCCCCCGCCATCGGGGAGGGAGCCTGCAGCAAGAGATCATTCGGGCGACCGATATCCCCGGAAAACAGGATGGAGCGCGAGCCGTTGTCCAGCACCACGAAAGACGCTCCCAGCATGTGGCCGGACGGCGTCAGGCTGGCGTTCAGGCCCGGCACAGGGTGCCAGTGTTTTCCGCAGTCCACGGGATGGAGCAGCTTCAGACACCGATCGGCATCCTCGCGCGTGTACAAAGGCAGCGCTGGCGAATGTTTCGAGAGGCTGTGCCGGTTGGCATATTCGGCTTCTTCTTCCTGCAGATGGCCCGAGTCGGGCAACAGCAGGCGACACAGGTCCGCTGTGGCCGGCGTGCAAAATACCTTGCCCTTGAACCCCTGGCGCGCCAGCAGCGGCAGGTAACCGCTGTGGTCGATGTGCGCATGGGTCAGGATCACGGCATCAATGCTTGCGGCCGTGACGGGCAACGCAGCCCAGTTGCGCAGACGCAATTGCTT
>JAMNYN010000466.1 GCA_023622805.1 Pseudomonadota bacterium
GTGTCCGTTGCGCCCAGGAATTGGATATTCATGGGCTAGTTTAGGCACAGGTATCGCGTTAATATCAAATCAAGAAAAAATGTAACAAATATTACATTCAAACAGCCTTTGAGGATACCCGATGACCCGACCGGCAGGCCTGCTTGCAAGACGGTCGTGTATGCGCAAGTCGCCCGCAGCCGGACGAAAAATCGATACAGGAAGCTTGTTGCTCCGCCTGACGTGCTGGAACGGTGCCTGTGGCAGGGGCAGCCCCGTGGCGTCGTCTTCCCTGCCGGTGAAATGTGCGCTCCGCCAATGGCAGGCCATGGTCTTTTGTTTCAGATAGAAGCATATTTTTCATACGGAATGACTCACTCGGCTTTTGATTCCGTGGCCGGCCAAAGCGCCCTGGGTTTGTCGCATCTCCATGGGACCGATGGCTTGCGAGATATTTCATGCCTGCACTGGAAACCGTTTCCCGGCAGGCAAATACAAAAAAATAGCCGCAGGCTTGGTATCGCCCCACCGGATGCAGCACGAATCTCATCTCAGAGAATTTTCTGTCGAGTTTTCTTGCGGTACGTCTTGGAGAATGGCGCATCGGTGGATATCGCCGTCGTGGGCAACGAGGGCCTGGTAGGCGTGTCGCTGCGCATGAGCGACGGCTCCACCGTCAGTCGTGCGGTGGTGCGGAGTGCCGGTCACGGCTACCGGCTGAAGGCCCGTCTCGTACCGCTGGAGTTTGAGCGCGGGGGGGCCTGTACTGCATCTGCTGCTGCGCTATGCCCAAGCGCTGATGACACAGATTGCGCGGACGGCCATCTGCAATCGCCACCACACCGAGCCTGCGGGTGCTAAGCGGTGGTGAAGAAGGAATACGAGCGTCTGCTGCCAGCGGCGACGGCCTGCTAGCCATAAAGCAGCGCCTGACAAGGCGTGTGGCACCGCGCCCCTGTCCTTTCGCTTCTGTACGCCGCCGCACAGACCCTTCGCCAGCGACGACTTACCTTTCTTGTTATTCCATCAACCGAGGTGAACACCATGAAAACAGACGCACAGTTGCAGCAGGATGTCATGGCAGAGCTGAAATGGGAGCCTGCGGTGCACGCTACGCAGATCGGCGTCGAAGTCCAGGACGGAGTCGTGACACTATCCGGTGAAGTCGGCAGCTACATCGAAAAATGGAACGCCGAGCGCGCTGCGCAGCGCGTGTCCGGTGTAACGGCCTTGGCGATTGACTTGAAGGTCAAGCTATTGCCACTGGACAAGCGCTCCGACAGCGACATTGCAGCTTCGGTCAGGAATGTACTGAGCTGGAGCAAATCATTCCCAGCGAATGCGATCAAAGTCCTTGTCGAAGATGGCTGGGTCACGTTGTCGGGCCAAGTGCAATGGCACTATCAGAGCAACGACGCCGCTGAAATCGTGCGTTTCATCCGCGGGGTAGTCGGTGTCAGCAACCAGATCACCCTCGAGCCCAGGCCTTCGGCCAGCGCGGTGAAATCCGACATCGTGGCGGCAATCAACCGCCACGCCATAGCCGATGCAAAGAAGATCGCCGTCGAGGTGATGGGATCCGAAGTCACCCTGACCGGCCACGTACAAAGTTGGGCCGAGCGCGAGTTGGTACTCCATTCCGTCTGGCGCAGTCCAGGAGTCCATAAGATCATCGACAAGATGAGCTTCGCCTACTGAGCCCTAACTAGCATGCTGCAACGACCGGACAGGCGCGCGGAAGCGTCGCCGGGTCAGGGCGTACGATGAGGGTTGCCTGTGGGCTCCATCGAGGGGCGTGGGCACGCGGTGCAAATCCGCACCACCTTCCTGAGCTGGAGCGACAACACCATGGCCACTCAACACGGCACGGCCACAGGCGTCAAACAACGCGTGGCAAGCTTCTCCAGCCAGGGCTTCAGCCGCTTCCTGCGCCGCCGACGCTTCTTGCGCCACTTCGGTCGACGCCCGCTGCTAGGCGCGCTGGCCCGTGGACAAGCGCCTGCGGCATCCGGCCAGCTCGCGACAGACTTGCTGCGCGCTGCCGCGGAATCTCCGGCCGAAGCCCTGCACCGGCTGGGTTCCACGAGAAAGCACTGCCACCCTGGCTGCGGTTATGGCATTGCTACACGAACCCGTTCAACCTGCTGCTGACGACGCTGGCCGGCATGTCCTGGCTCAGCGCAGACGCCAGGGCCACCTTGGTCATCGCCCTGATGGTGGCGCTGAGCACGCTGCTGCGTTTCGTGCAGGAAGGCCGCGCGCACAAAGCTGCCGAGGGCCTGCGCTCGCTGGTGGGCAACACCGCCTCCGTACTCCGTCAGAAGACAGGGATGCACGATGCACCGCAGCAGCAAGAGCTTCCCGTGCGCCAACTGGTGGCGGGCGACGTGGTGGCGCTGTCGGCGGGGGACATGGTGCCGGCCGACTGTCGCGTGCTGGCCGCACGCGACCTGTTCGTTGCGCAGTCGGCGATGACGGGGGAGTCGGCTCCCGTGGAGAAATTCGCCGACACGCCAGGCGCAGCAGCCGGGCCGCTGGAGGCACGCAACCTGGTCTTCATGGGTACCAGCGTCGTCTCCGGCACCGCCACTGCGCTGGTGCTGGCCACAGGACCGCGCACCTATTTCGGCACACTGGCAGCCCGAGCACAGGCGGTGGAGACCGTACCCAATGCGTTCCAGGCCGGCGTCAACAGCGTGAGCTGGCTGCTGATCCGCTTCGCTGCGGTGATGGTTCCTGTCGTGTTCGTGCTCAACGGCTGGACCAAAGGCGACTGGCTGCAGGCCTTCCTCTTCGCTGTGTCGGTCGCGGTGGGCCTGACGCCCGAGATGCTGCCTATGATCGTGACGTCCACGCTGGCCAAGGGCGCGGTCTTGCTGTCCCGCAAGAAGCTTGTGGTCAAGCGGCTGGACGCGATCCAGAACTTCGGTGCGATGGATGTGCTGTGTACCGACAAGACCGGTACGCTGACGCAAGACAAAATCGCGGTGACCCGCACGACCGACGCTTTCGGCGGCCCGTCGGCGGAAGTACTGGGCTTCGCCTTTCTCAACAGCCACTACCAGACCGGCCTGAAAAACCTGCTCGACCATGCCGTTCTGGACCATGTCGAGCTGGCCGAAGAGCTCAGGCTAGCGCAGGCCTACCGCAAGATCGATGAGGTTCCATTCGACTTCGTGCGCAGGCGCATGTCGGTGGTGGTGGCCGAGCGCGATGCGTGCGGTGAGCACCATGAGTTGATCTGCAAGGGCGCGTTGGAGGAGATACTGGCCATCTGCACCCAGGTTCGCACTGCGGCCGGCGCGGCGTCCGAGGATGCACCGTTCGACGCGGCAGCGCGTGCACGCGTCCAGGCCTACACGCAGGAACTGGGCAATGGCGGTCTGCGCGTGGTTGCCGTCGCGATGAAGGAGCTGCCCCCCGACCAGACGGCCTACGCCGTGGCCGACGAGGCGGGTCTGACGCTGGTGGGCATCATCGCTTTTCTGGACCCTCCCAAGGAATCGGCAGCGCCGGCCTTGCGGGCGCTGGCTGCGCATGGCGTTCGCGTCAAGGTGCTGAGCGGCGACAATGCAGCCGTGACGGCCCATGTCTGCACCCAGGTCGGCCTGACGGCAACACCTTTGCTGCTCGGCACCCAGGTGGAAGCCATGGACGAAGCCGCCCTGCAGACCGCGGTCGAACAGCACGATGTGTTCGCCAAGCTTGCGCCGCTGCACAAGGAGCGCATCGTGCGGGCGCTGCGTTCGCGTGGTCACGTGGTCGGTTTCATGGGCGACGGCATCAATGATGCACCAGCCCTGCACGCCGCGGACATCGGCATCTCCGTGGACACGGCCGTGGACATCGCCAAGGAAGCCGCCGACATCATCCTGCTGGAAAAAAGCCTGATGGTGCTGGACCAAGGCGTGATCGAGGGCCGCACCACCTTTTGCAACATGCTCAAGTACATCCGCATGACCGCCAGTTCCAATTTTGGCAATGTGCTGTCGGTGCTGGTGGCCAGCGCCTTTCTGCCCTTTCTACCTATGCTGCCCCTGCAGCTGCTGGTGCAGAATCTGCTGTATGACGTGTCGCAGACCGGCATTCCGTTCGACACGGTTGACGCCGACCTGGTGAGCAAACCGCTGAAATGGAATCCGGCCGACATCGGCCGCTTCATGCTCTTCTTTGGGCCGTTGTCATCGCTGTTCGACCTCGTCACGTTCACCGTGATGTGGTGGGTATTCGCCGCCAACACCGTGGCGCGGCAGAGTCTGTTCCAGACAGGCTGGTTTGTCGTGGGACTGCTGACGCAGACCCTGGTCGTGCATTTGATCCGCACGCCCCGCCTGCCTTTCGTCCAGAGCCAGGCCGCACCAGTACTACTCGCAACGACAGGAATCATCGCGATACTGTGTCTTTGGATCGCGATGGGGCCGCTGGCGCCTTACTTCAAAATGCAAGCATTGCCGCTGAGCTATTTCGGCTGGCTGATTTTGATCCTAGCCGGCTACTTCAGCCTCGTGACGCTGATGAAGCGCTATTACATACGACGATACGGCTGGCAGTGATGACCCGTCCGGATGGATGCGCAACCCGTCAGGGCCTGCCCACGGCGGACGTTTACAGTGGAATGCACCTAGCGCGGCGCCACGCTGACCATGGTGGCCTGCATCAGCGCGACCACCTTGTAGTCCGCGGCGCCCGCGCTGAAGGCGCGCACTTCCCCGGTGCAGACCAGCAGCATCTTGCCTGCGCTCACGACCTTGCCCACGGCCAGGAAGCGCTCACCCAGGGCCGGGCGCATGAAGTTGATCTTGAATTCGGCCGTGACCACTTCGTGGCCGGGGGCCATGCGGGTCAGGGCCGCATAACCGCAGGCACTGTCGACCGCGCTGGTGACGGCCCCGGCGTGCACATAGCCATGCTGCTGGGACAGATGCGGAGAAAAAGGCAGGGCGATATGCACTTCGCCGTCGGCCACCAGGGCCAGGCTCGCGCCCAGGGTGGTCATCAGGCCTTGCGCGCCAAAGCTGGCGGCAATGCGTTCTTAGATACTGCTCATGGGAAAATAGCCTTCTGAATGCACTTGCCCCCAGCAAAGGGGGCAAGCAGAGATGCGCCCACAGGCGCGCAGCGCACAGTGTGCCTCAGAAAGCTTCCCACTCCCCTTCGGTCGCGCTGCGTGCCGGAGCCAGCGCCGGCTGGGCCAGCGGCTTGGACTTCTTGGCCACCGAAGCCACCGGGCGCGACGGCTGGGGCGCCGTGGCGCGCGCCACGCTGACCGGGCGCATGGCCACCGCCGAAGGCGAGAGCTTGAAGACGCTCACCGAGCGCACCAGCTCCTGGGCCTGCGCGTTCAGGCTGCCGGCCGCTGCGGCCATCTCCTCGACCAGGGCCGCATTCTGCTGGGTTGCATGGTCGATATTCGTCACGGCCTCGCCGACCTGGCTCACGCCCGCGCTTTGCTCCGAGCTGGCGGCGCTGATCTCACCCATGATGTCGGTCACGCGGCGAATGCTCACCACCACTTCGCTCATGGTGTGGCCGGCGCGATCGACCAGCGTCGATCCAGCCGAGACGCGTTCCACGCTTTCGTTGATCAAATGCTTGATTTCCTTGGCCGCTTCCGCGCTGCGGCCCGCCAGGGAGCGCACTTCGCTGGCCACCACCGCAAAGCCCCGCCCCTGCTCTCCGGCGCGGGCGGCTTCCACGGCCGCATTCAAGGCCAGGATATTGGTCTGGAAGGCAATGCCGTCGATGACGTTGATGATGTCGGCAATGCGCTTGCTGGAGTCGCTGATGCCACGCATGGTCACCACCACCTGTTCCACGACCTGACCGCCCTGCTGGGCCACCGTGCTGGCGCTCTGGGCCAGCTGGTTGGCCTGGCTGGCGTTGTCGGCGTTCTGGCGCACGGTCGATCCCAGCTCCTCCATGGAAGACGCCGTTTCCTCCAGCGCGCTGGCCTGGCTTTCGGTGCGCGCGGACAGATCCTGGTTGCCCTGGGCAATTTCGGCGCTGGCCGTGGACACGCCATCGGCCCCCTGGCGCACCGACGACACGAGCGTCACCAGGCTTTCCTGCATGCTCTTGAGGGCCGTCAGCAGCCGGCCGAACTCGTCTTTGCTGTCCACCGTGATGCTCTGGCTGATGTCACCCTGGGCGATATCGTTGATCAGGCCCACCGCCTGGTTCAGCGGCCGCACCACGGCGCGCACGATCAACGCTGCCGACCAGCAGCTCAGGGCCACGACGATGGCGCAGCCGATGATGAGCGCCAGCTGCTTTTGCTGGTTGTTCGCTTCGGTCTCCGCGATGATGGCCTGGGAGCGCGTCGCCGTGAGGCTGCTGTAGTCCTCCGTGGCCTGGATCAACGCCGCCAGCAGCGGCCGGCACTGCGCATTCATTTTTTCCACCGCCGCCTCGCGCTGGCCGCCCAGGGCCATTTCCACGATGGACAGGGCCACAGGCTCGTACTCGGCTTCGATCTTGGCGATGGCGTCGATCTTGGCGCGCACTTCCGGCGGCACATCGGGCTTGGCGGACAGCTCCCTGAGCTGCGCCAGGCTCTTGCGCACATCGGCCACCGCTGTCTGCACCACGGCCTTCTCATGGGCCAGGTCTTCAGGCTTGGTCACCAGCACCAGATTGCGCGCCGCGATGGCGCGCAGATCGACCGCGTCACGCACCTTGTTGGCCGCATCG
>JAMNYN010000429.1 GCA_023622805.1 Pseudomonadota bacterium
TGGCGCATTGCATTGACGACGCGCTGCAGGTGGCGGGCGTCAACAGCCCGGTGCAACTGGCCGAACTCGAGCGCGCCCACCAGCTGCGCCAGGCCCATGCGCTGATGGAGCAGGGCGTGCGCCTGGCCGATCCCGCACGGTTCGATCTGCGCGACGATACGCGCAGCGGTGCGCGCGCCTCCCTGGTCTGCGGCCAGGATGTGGAAATCGACGCGGGCTGCATTTTCAGCGGCGCGGTGACCCTCGGCGATGGCGCATCGATAGGCGCGCATTGCTGCATTGCCAATGCGACGATCGGCGCGGGCGCGGTGATCCACCCCTACACCCACATCGACGGTGAAAAACTGGGCGTGGCCGTGGGCGACGGCGCACTGGTCGGCCCGTTCGCGCGCCTGCGCCCCGGCGCCCAACTGGGCCGCGAAGTGCACATCGGCAACTTCGTCGAAGTCAAGAACAGCACGCTGGCCGACGGCGCCAAGGCCAACCATCTGGCCTACCTGGGCGATGCCACGGTGGGCGAGCGGGTCAATTACGGCGCCGGCAGCATCACCGCCAACTACGATGGTGCCAACAAGCACCGCACGGTGATCGAAGCCGACGCGCACATCGGCAGCAATTGCGTGCTGGTGGCGCCGGTCACGGTGGGCGCGGGCGCCACCGTGGCTGGGGGTTCCACCATTGCCAAGGATGTGCCGGCAGGCACACTGGGCGTGGCACGTGGCCGCCAGATCAGCATCACCCATTGGAAACGCCCGACCAAAACCCCCAAACCATGACGCCCGAACCTGCGACCCTCGCCCCCGATCCAGGAGGACCTGCCGCTGTGACCGATTTGTCGCAGGCCCTGGCCTTGCTGGCCCGGCGCGAGCAGGAGCTTGCCGCGCTGCACGCCGGCCACGAAGATTGGGTGCGCGCGTTTTCACACGATTTGCGTGCGCCGCTGCGCCACATCACGTCGTATGCGCCGCTGCTGCGCGAAACCCTGCATGGCGCGGGTCTGCAGGGGGTGGACGCGCAGGAGGCCGAACAGTTTCTGGGCGTGATGGAGCAGGCGGCGCGGCGTCTGGGCAGCATGCTCGACGGCACGCTGCTGATGGCGCGCGTGCTGCGCCAGCGGCAGCCGCTGCACAGCGTGGACCTGGCACAGATGGCGGCCGAAGTGCGCGACGCGCTGCTGGCCGCGGACCAGGGCCAGGAGGTGCAATGGCGCCTGCCTGTCGCACCGCTGCTGCTGCAGGCCGACCCCGACCTGCTGCGCCAGATGTTGCAGGCCCTGCTGGGCAATGCGCTCAAGTTCTCGCGCGGCAGCAGCCCGGCGCGGATCGAGCTGCAGGCGCAAGCCTTGCCGGATGGCGGAGTGCGCTGGCAGGTACGGGACAACGGCGTGGGCTTCGATGGGGCGCGCGCCGCTCAGGCGTTCGGCCTGTTCCAGCGCCTGCACCGCGAAGGCGAATTCGACGGCGTGGGCGTGGGGCTGGCCCTGGCCCAGGCCGTGGCCCGGCGCCATGGTGCCGCCCTGGCCCTCAGCGGCACGCCCGGCCAGGGCTGCACCGTGACGGTGGACTGGCCCGCGGCGCCGGCGGGCTGACAGCCACCGGCGGGCGCGGCCCGCTCAGCGCCGGGCCACAGCGAAGAAGTCGAGGATCTGCTCGCCCAGCAACTGCTCGCCGCTGTTGAAGTGCGCCATGACCGATACATGGTTGTGATCGGCGATGCTCATGTGGCGTGGTGCTTCGCGCCGTGCCAGCGCGATGCGGTGGGCGAACTCGAGTGCATAGACGTCGAGCAGCGGATTCTCGTATTGCGCATGGACGATGAACACGGGCATTTCCAGGTGGTGCGCATGTGCCATCGGTGCCAGCGCCTCATGGCTTGCCGCGTTGTCGCCGAAGTACGCCCGGACACCGGCGGCATTCGGATTTTCGGCGAGGGTATCGGCCCGCAGGCGCGCGGACACGAGGACCAGGCAGCACAGGTCGCGGCGCAGCGCGGCCAGCGCCGGATCGCAGGCAAAAGTCGCTGCATGGGTGCCGCCCGCCGAGTGGCCTATCAGACAGACGCTGCGTGGGTCGCCGCCAAATTCGCGGATGTGCTGCTCGACCCAGGCGCAGGCGGCGGCCACGTCCAGCGCGCCCTGTGGGTGCGCGGCTTCAGGGGCGAGCCGGTACTCGACGTTCACGCCTATGCAGCCCTGCCTGGCGAACCAGGTCAGCACGTTGGCGTACATCGCTGCGTTGATGTCTTTGGCGCCGCGCACGAAGGCGCCGCCGTGCACGAAGACGATCACGGGAGCATTTCGTGCTCCCGGCGGCCTGTGGACGTCCAGTACTTGCCGCGGGTGAGGGCCGTAGGCCAGGTCGCGCACGACGGCCACGCCGTCGTCCTTGGCGGCCATGAGCAGTGGCAGATAGGCGGCCTTGATGCGGTCGCCCGCGCCGCGGATGTCGCGCTGCCACAAGGGGCCGACCTCGTGCAACAGCGCATCGATGGCGCTGGATCGGTGGTGGGAGCGCATGGTCTTTCAGTCCGGCCGGAACGCCATGGCTTCGACTTCGAAACACCAGTCCGGGCGCGCCAGTGCCGCGACTACCACCAGGGTTGAGGCCGGACGCGCGTCCCCGAGGTAGACGCTGCGCACGGCGTTGAGCCGGGGCAGGTCCGCGGCGCGAGTGAGGTAGGTCGTGACCTTGACGATGTGCGAGACGTCCATGCCGGAGGCCTCCAGCACGGCCACCAGGTTCTTCCAGGCCTGGTCCGCCTGGGCGTCGAAGCCTTCGAGCAGGCGGCCGTCCGGCGTCATGCCAATCTGGCCCGCGACGTGCAGACAGGTTCCGGGGCCATGGGTGGTGATGCCGTGGCTATAGGCGCCCGCAGGTGCGGCGACCGAGGGGGGGGTGATGCGCTGGTGCATGGGAGCCTCAGTGCACGACGCTGTCGATCTCGGGGATGGAAGGGATCTCGACGCCGTACACGCCGATGTCCTCGCGGATCTTGTTGACGCCCTTGCGGATGATGCCGATCTCCTCGTCCGGATGTGTTGCGCCCAGGCCGTGGTCGGCGGCCAGGGCCCGGTTGCGGCCGGAGCGCGCGCGCTCCGCATCCGGCAGGTTGACCACGGCGTAGACGCCGTTGAGCAGGCTGCCGCGCAGCTTCTTGGCGACCTTCAGGCCGATCAGCCGTTTCTCGTCCGAGGACAGTTCGCTGAAGAACCGCCGCATGATGATGCGGCCGAACTGGATGTGGCGCGCCTCGTCGCGCAGGATCAGCCGGCACACTTCACGGATCGATTCGAAGCGGGCGTTTTCGTAGCGTGCCTGCAGCAGGTCGCCGGACAGCTGTTCGAACAGCGTGTTCACCGACAGACCCGCAAAGAAGCTCATCGCCTTTTCGTCGGACTCGTCGTGAAAGCGCGGAATGATGTCCTTGAAATAGTCCGAGCGCGGCATAGGCTCGTATTCCGCGAGGCCGTCGGCGATGCGGAAGCTCGCCTCGTGGTGGCGGAACTCTTCGGCGATGAAGTTGGTGATGTGCTGCTTTATCTCGAATGGCTGGTGCTGGAAGATGGCGTCGCGCAGGCGCTCCGCACCATAGGGGGTGGCGCCGTGCTCCATCCAGGCGCGCAGGCTCCACCACTCGGCTCCGGCCTTGCGCACTTCCGCCGGCAGGTCGGCCTTGTGCAGGTCGGAGTAGTCGATGTCGGTGACCGGATTCCATGCCAGGTCGCGCGCCTGGGTGCACAGGCGCCAGACTTCCGGGTACTCGATCTTGGACACGACGGGGTAGGGATTCGGCACGGCGGGGATCTCTTCGAGCAGGGAGGGCTGCATGGCGGGGCTCCTTTGATGTGGGATGGGTTTATCCTAGGCAACCACTCTTGATACATCCAATACCGTTCAAATGCGGTCGTGATACGAGTCGTATATATCCAGCACGGGTCGCTGGCATCGACATTGCTTCTGTATCCGGCATGACGGTATTTCCTGTCAGGAGGAGTAAGGATGGAATTCAGGCAACTTCGTCAGTTCGTGGTGGTGGCAGAGGAGCTCAACTTCGGCCGCGCGGCGGAAAAGCTGCATATGTCGCAGCCGCCCTTGAGCGTTGCCATCCGCAATCTGGAGGAGCAGGTCGGCACCCTGCTCATAGACCGCAGCCGGCACCATGTGCGCCTGACGCCGGCGGGCAAGGTCTTCCTCAAGGATGCGCAGCGCTTGCTGGAGCAGGCCCATGCGGCGACGGAACGGGCACGGCGGGCCGCGCAGGGCGAGGAGGGCTCGTTGAGCCTGTCCTTCGTGCCCAGTGCGGCACTCGATCTGCTGCCCGACATCTTCAAGCGGTTCCAGCACGACTATCCGACCGTCCACCTGCATGTGACCGCCGAGACCACCACGCGCCAGGTGGAAGCCCTGCGTCGTGCCGAGGTCGATCTCGCGCTGGTGGTGGGGCCGTTGCCAGGGGTTTCCGACCTGGCCTTCGTCGACCTGCAGGCTCAGCATTTCGTGATCGCGGTGCCGCGCAGTCATGCGCTGGCCCGGCAGTCCTCTGTGCGCATCAAGGCGCTGGCCGCGGAGTCCTTCATCGCCTTTCCCGCCGCCGAAGGGGCGGGCTTCGTGGCCGCGCTCATGGGGGCCTGCAAGACCGCGGGCTTCT
>JAMNYN010000650.1 GCA_023622805.1 Pseudomonadota bacterium
CACCTGGGGCATTTGCGGCGCGCGCTCGCTCGCTGCAATGGCCAGGGGCCGGAGCTTCTTGCCCGCAATCAACGGAGCCGTGCTGATCACCGGGTCAAACATCATGTCGACCTGACCGGCCATCAAGTCCTGCAAGCCCGGCGCCGAGCCCTTGTAGGGCACATGCGTGTACTGGCCCTGCGTCTTGGCACGGAACACTTCGCCCAGCAGATGGCCGATGGAGCCCGGCCCCTGCGAGGCAAAGCTCAAGCCCTTGCCCGGCGCTTTCGCGGCCTTGACCAGGCCATCGACGTCCTTCATGGCGCTGTTGTCCGGCACCACCAGCACCAGCGGCGAGCGGATCAGCGAAGTGATGGGCGTGAAGTCCTTGAACGGGTCATAGGAGAACTTGCGAAACAGCGCCGGATTGATGGCGAACATTTCCGTGGCAGCGACGTAAATCGTGTGGCCGTCTGCGGGCGCCTGCCGCACCTGGGCGGCGGCAATCTGCCCGCCACCTCCGGGCTTGTTTTCGACGATCACGGGCTTGCCCAGGTTCTCGCCCATCTTCAGCGCCAAGGCGCGCGCCACGGTGTCCGTGATGCCGCCCGCGGGAAACGGGACCACCATGGTGATCTGGCGCTGGGGAAAGACCGCGGGCGACTGGGCAAAGCCCAGGGCGGGCAAAGTCATTGCACAGGCGAGCAGGAATTGTCTTTTGGGGATCATTTTTTTGTCTCCTTGGTGGAATAGCTCTGCGAAAAAACTCAGCCGCCGAATTGGGCGTTCACCTGGCCCACGCCTGAAATCCGTGCTTCAAAACGATCGCCCGCCTTGACCGGGGCCATGGGACCCAGGGCGCCGGTCAGTACCAGATCGCCCGCGCGCAGGGGCTGGCCCAGCGAAGCGAGCTTGCGCGCCAGCCAGACGGCGGCATTCAAGGGATGGCCCAGGCAGGCGGCACCCCGGCCGGTGGAAACCACTTCGCCGTTGCAGCGCATCTCCATCTGGCAGTCCTTGAGGTCCAGTCCATGCAGCTGCGTGGGCACGGCGCCGAGCACGACCAGGCCGCTGGAAGCGTTGTCGGCCACGGTGTCGATGAAACGTATGTCCCAGTTGGCGATACGGCTGCCCACGATCTCGATGGCCGGCAGCACGTAATCCGTGGCGTTGATGATGTCGACCAGGGTGGCGTCAACCAGGTCCAGGTCGTGCTTGAGCACCAGCGCCACTTCGGCTTCGACCTTGGGCTGCAGGGTGCGCGCCATGGGAATGGGCTCATCGTCGCCATACAGCATGTCGGCAAACAGCGTGCCAAAGTCAGGCTGGTCCACGCCAAGCTGCTTCTGCACCGCCAGGGAAGTCAGGCCGATCTTGCGCCCTACAATGCGCCGGCCCTGCCCCTGGGCATGGGCGACATTGGCCATTTGCACCGCATAGGCGGTCTCGGCGTCAGAAATTTCCGTGCGCAGCGGCGGCACCGGCTGGCCCTGGGCTTCGGCCTGGCGCAAGGCCTGGGCCCAGCGCTGGATCTGTTCGGAGGAATGCATGGCGATGACCTTTCAAGAATGGGACAGAGTGGCGGGGAGGTTGTGCAGCATCAAAATGCCGTAGCCCGCGATAAATTCCGGGATGGCCTGGTAGTGGTGCAGCGCGCGCTGCAGCGCCCCACCGCCGGCCGGTGATTCCAGCGCCGAGCGCGCCACGACCCAGGACTTGGACTCGTGTGCCGACAGCCCCGCCTGCTGTTCAATGGCCGCTTCGCCCTGGGCGCAGAAATCGCGCCAGTCGGCCTGCTCGCAGGCCTGCATCCACTGCGCGTCCCACCGCGGATTGAGCGGCTTCATGGCCGAGGTGCCGCTGGCCAGAGCGACGCCCGCGGCCATCACACGCGCGGTCTTGGCCGCCACGTCCTGCTCGGTCGGCGTGCGCTTGCAGATAATGCGCTCGCGAACGGCGGGGTCGGGATGAGCCAGGGTCGGCACGGGCGGCTCATGCGACAGCCCGCCCGAGCCGATCACCAGCGTGCGCTGCGGCAGCTGGTCCAGGAAGGCCCCGATGGCCCGGCCCAGCTGCTCGCAGCGGCGCAAGCGCGGAATGCCGGGCTGGGCCACGGCATTCAGGAAGATCGGCACGACCGGCGGCGAGTCCAGCCCGCCCCAGAGAAACTGCAGCGCCTGCACAAAGCCGTGGTCGACTTTCATCCTGCGCGACACCGCGATGTCGAAATCGGCGTCCATCAAATGCTCCGCCAGGCCCAGCGCCAGCGCCGCATCCACGTTCAGCGGCCCCGCAGGCGTCAGATAGTCGCCCACCGATGTCGCTTCGGAACCTATGCAGAACGGCGGCATCAGCTCGTTGAAAAAACCGTTGTAGTGGTCCGGCCCGACCAGCACCACCAGTTGCGGATCAAAGCGCTGCACCGCCTCACGCGCCAGCGCGACAGCCGCGTCCAGCGTCTGCAACACAGCGCCATCAACGGCACTCAAGCCGTACAGCGGCGAATGCGACATGCCCAGAAAGCCCCGCTCGGATAGACGCTGCTGCATTCAGGCCTCCACAGGCATGGCCATCAGCCGTGCCAACTGATAGCTGACGGAATTGACTTCCTGCGGACTGGCCATTGCGGCGACGAAGCGGTCCGGGCGGATGAACACCACGGCCTTCTTCTGCTGGCCGAACCAGTCCTTGATGCGGCCCTGCGTGTCCTGCAAGGTGAGCACATGCTCCTGGGCCATGGCCATGCGGCTCATCTGGCCCAAAGGCTTGATGCAGATGAATTGCACGCCCAGCCTTTCCCAGAAAGCGCGCACGGCGGGCGCCATGCCGTAGGTCGGGTCCGTGCCCCAGGCCATGATGGCAAAACGCAGCCCGATCACATCGTCGAGCTTGTGCGTCCGGCCGTCGTCCGTCGTAACCTGCGGCTGGATGAACATCCGGCCCACGCAGCTGGGCTCCACCGTTTCCAGCCCGTTGAGCAGGCGACCGACGAAGGACTCCTTCTTCTCGGCCACCAGACCCAGCAGGCGCCCCAGCGGGGTATCGCCGGAGCGCGTAAGCAGTCCGCCCAGCAGGGCCGGCGCACTGGTCTGCTCCTCATGGATCACCAGGCCTTTTTCATAGCGGGGCATGGGCTTGAAGCGCATCTCCGCGAAGTACTGCTTGACCGGCGGAACGGCATTCATCGCCAGCATGACGGTGTCGCGCACCTTGGCTACCGTGGCGCTTTCGGGCGCGAAAATGTCGCCCGCCACTTCGGACAGGTGAATCATGGAACGCGCATGGTCGCGGCGCTCTTCGGTGTAGCTGTCGAGCAGTGCATCGCCGGCCTTGCCCTGCACCACCAGCGCCAGCTTCCAGGCGAGGTTGCTCGCATCGCGCATGCCGCTGTTGTAGCCCTGGCCCTGCCAGACCGGCATGATGTGGGCCGCATCGCCCGCGAGCAGAATGCGCTGTACCCTAAAAGTGGCCGCCAGGCGCGCGTTGTGCGTATAGACGCGCTTGCGGATGTAATCCACCTTGTCGGGTTCGGGCACCACCTTGCTCATCAAGCGGGCCATGGCTTCGGGCTTGGACAGCTCCTCTTCGGTCTCCCCAGGCATCACCATGAACTCGAATCGCCGAATGCCATGCGGCAGCGCTGCCGACACATAGGGCCGCTGCGGGTCGCAGTGCATGCCGATGTGGGGCGTGCCCAGCGGGTCATTGCGCACGTCGATCACGATCCACTGGTTGGGCTTGGTGCGGCCTTCGAAGGCCACGTTCAACGTACGACGGATCAGGCTGCCGCCGCCGTCGCAGGCCACAAGGTAGCGCGCGCGCAAGGTCCGCTTCTCGCCCTGGGCGTTTTCCACTTCCAATGTCACGCCCGCGGCGTTCTGCGACACCGTCGTGACGCCATGGCCCAGCAAAACCTGCACATGCGGGTAACGCTGCAAGCCCTGGTAGAGTATCTGGTCCACTTCCGGCTGGATGAAGGCATTGCGACGCGACCAGCCGAATTCATCCGTGCGCGGCTCTATAGACGCAAAGCATTTGCCGCTGGCAGTGTAAAAACGCATCCAGTGGTAGGGCGTGATGTGCTTTTGCACTTCATCGGTCAGGCCGGCAGTCTGCAGGGTGCGCAGGGATTCATCGTCGATGCCGATGGCGCGCGGGTAGTCGATGATGGCATCGAGCTTTTCCACCACCAGCGTGCGCACCCCGGCCTGGCCGAGAATGTTGGCGGTCGTCAGACCGACCGGGCCGGCGCCAACGATGAGCACCTCTGCGTCCAGTTCGGAAGTTGTCTCGCGTGCTTGCACTGTCATATCCCTGTTCCTTGGCTGTTGGGTGAAACCCTGCTGCGGGTGCCTCGCCCCGAAATTCTTGCTTGAAACGGATTGTCTGGAGGCCCGAGCAGCCCGTAAACTGCGTGCACCACGCGCACCAAAACCCCCGGGTAACTACCAGGACATACCAGCCATGCAGCGCAACGACGACGCCTCCAGCGGGGCCTACAAGGACATTCGCAGCCTGACGCGGGGCATTGAAATGCTCAAATGCCTGAACCAGATGCCGGGCGGCACGGCCACCACGACGGAACTGAGCCTGCGAACGCAGGTACACCGCACCACGGTCAAACGCATGCTGGAGACCCTGCGCGCCTGCGGCCTGGTCCGCCCCA
>JAMNYN010000415.1 GCA_023622805.1 Pseudomonadota bacterium
TTCCCATCGCCTGCCTGCTGGGTTTCTGGGCCATACACCACGTGGTGACCCGGCCGGGCATCATCGCCGCAGGCTACGGCTGGACGGCCTTCGTGGCCACGGCAGGCATCGTGGTGCTGGCGTTCTTCGGCCTGGCCTACAGCATCTTCCCTTACATCGTCATCGACCGCATGACACTGTGGGAGGCCGCGGCATCGGTCGAAGCCCTGGGCATCATGGGCGTGGGTGTGGCCGTGGTGCTGCCGGTAATCATCGCCTACACGATCTTCATGTACTACGTGTTCCACGGCAAGTCCAGCGCGCTGCGCTACGGACTCTGAGTCGGCTGATCACGACCCGCGCAGCAGCGCGGGCCGCGATCCTGTTCAACCCAATGCCAGACGTTTGCGCGCAGCCTGGTATTCGCTGCGCAGCTGGGCCACGAGCTCGGCCACGCTGACCACGGACGAAATCGCGCCAATGCCCTGGCCGCAGCCCCAGATGTCCTTCCAGGCCTTGGTGGAGGCGCCGCCGAAGTTCATCTTGCTGGGGTCCGACTCGGGCAGGTTGTCCGGGTCCAGGCCCGCGGCGCGGATGGACGGAGCGAGGTAGTTGCCGTGCACACCGGTGAACAGGTTGCTGTAGACGATGTCGTCGGAGTTGCCGTCGACGATGGCCTGTTTGTAGGCTTCGCTGGCGCGCGCTTCGTGGGTGGCGATGAAGGCCGAGCCGATGTAGCCGAAGTCGGCACCCATGGCCTGAGCCGCGAGCACCGCGCCGCCGGAAGCAATAGCCCCCGACAAGGCCAGCGGGCCATCAAACCACTGACGAATTTCCTGGACCAGCGCAAACGGACTTTTCCCACCGGCATGGCCACCCGCGCCGGCGGCCACGGCCACCAGGCCGTCAGCGCCCTTTTCCACGGCCTTGTGCGCGAACTTGTTGTTGATGATGTCGTGCAGCACCACGCCACCCCAGTTGTGCACGGCCTGGTTCACGTCTTCGCGCGCGCCCAGAGACGTGATGACGATGGGCACGCGGTACTTGGCGCAGACTGCCATGTCGTGGTCCAGCCGGTCATTGCTCTTGTGCACGATCTGGTTGATCGCGAACGGCGCAGCCGGCTGGTCAGGATGGGCCCGGTTGTAGGCGTCCAGCGTCTCGGTGATCTCGGCCAGCCAGTCTTCAAGCTGGGCCGCGGGCCGGGCATTGAGCGCGGGCACGGAGCCGACGACGCCGGCCTTGCACTGGGCGATCACCATTTGCGGGTTGCTGATGATGAACAACGGCGAAGCGATCACCGGCAAGGACAGACCTTGCAAGGCCTTGGGAAGCTTGGACATGTTTGTCTCCTGTTTCTTATGAAAAACACCCCCCACTGCAGCGGATGGGAGATTCAGTTGCCCATGGTGCTCGCGCCACCCACAGCCCATGCAACTGGCGCGCCCCAGCAAGGGGACACCGAGCAAGGGCCGCCCCGCAGCGATGGTGTCGTCCCCCTCCACCGCAGGATGAGAGGGGGAAGCGGGGGCCGGCCATCCGGCAAAGCCGCTCAGGGGGTGCTTACATCAGAAATCTTCGATGGCCAGGGCCATCACGCTGGCGCCGCCCTGCAACACGCTGTCGCGCAGCGAGGAGACCCTGACCAGGATGTGCTCGGCATAGAACTGGGCCGTGGCGATTTTGGCGCGCAAAAAGCGCTCATCCTGTCCCGTGGGCAACAACTGCTCGGCCACGCACAGGGCGCGGCCCAGCTGCCAGCCCGCCATCAGATTACCGGCCAGCATCAGATAGGGGACGCTGCCCGCATACACGGCGTTGGGCTGGGTCTTGGCATTGGCCAGGACATAGTCCACCACTTCGAGAAATGCCAGGCGCGCGCTTTGCAGCTGGCGCGCCACCGACAGCGCGGCCGCGGAGCCCGATGCCTGCAACTGCTCTTCGGTCTGCGCGATCTGGCCCGCCAGTTCGCGCGCCGTGGCGCCGCCATCACGCAGCGTCTTGCGGCCTACCAGGTCGTTGGCCTGGATAGCGGTCGTGCCTTCGTAGATGGTGAGAATTTTCGCGTCGCGGTAGTGCTGGGCCGCACCGGTTTCCTCGATGAAGCCCATGCCGCCGTGCACTTGCACGCCCAGGTTGGTGACTTCCAGGCCGGTTTCCGTGCTGTAGCCCTTGACCAGCGGCACCATGAACTCATAGATCGCCGCGTTGTGGGCGCGCTGCGCGCTGTCTGGGTGATGGTGGGCCAGGTCGTAGGCCGCGGCCGCCGTGGCCGCCAGTGCGCGGCAGCCTTCGGTCAAGGAGCGCATGCCCATCAACATGCGACGCACGTCGGGGTGGTGGATGATGGTCGCGCTGGCTTTGACGCTGCCGTCCACGGGACGGCTTTGCACGCGTTCCTTGGCGAAGGCCGCGGCCTGCTGATAAGCCCGGTCGGCGATGGCAATGCCTTGCACGCCCACAGCGTAGCGCGCGGAGTTCATCATGATGAACATGTATTCCAGGCCGCGGTTTTCCTCGCCGACCAGATAGCCCACGGCGCCCGCGCCCGTGCTGTCCGCCACGCTGCCCTGGATACCGTCGCCGAATTGCAGCACGGCCGTGGGCGAGGCCTTGATGCCCAGCTTGTGCTCTATGGACACGCACTGCACATCATTGCGCGCGCCCAGGCTACCGTCCTGGTTCACCAGGAACTTGGGCACAACGAACAGGCTGATGCCCTTGATGCCTTCGGGTGCGCCCGCCACGCGCGCCAGCACCAGGTGCACGATGTTCTCGGCCATGTCGTGCTCACCGTAGGTGATGAAGATCTTGGTGCCGAAGACCTTGTAGCTCTTGTCGGCCTGGGGCTCGGCGCGGGTGCGCACCAGGGCCAGGTCCGAACCGGCCTGGGGCTCGGTCAGGTTCATGGTGCCGGTCCACTCGCCGGTGACCATTTTTTCCAGGTAGGTGGCCTTGATCTCATCGCTGCCGGCCGTAAGCAGCGCTTCGATGGCGCCGTCGGTGAGCAAGGGGCACAGCGCAAAGCTCAGATTGGCCGCGTTGATCATTTCTATGCAGGCCGCGCCAATCGCCTTGGGCAGGCCCTGGCCGCCGAAGTCCTGCGGATGCTGCAAGCCTTGCCAGCCGCCTTCGGCGTACTGGCGAAAAGCCTGCTTGAAGCCTTCGGTGGTGGTGACCACGCCGTCTTTCCAGCTCGAGGGGGCGAGATCGCCCGCGCGGTTGAGCGGCGCGATCACGCCTTCGGCCAGCTTGGCGCATTCCTCGAGCACGGCCTGGGCCGTCTCGAGCCCGGCATCTTCAAAGCCGGGAATCTGTGCCACCTGATCGAGTCCGGCCAGGTGCTCCAGGTTGAACAACATGTCTTTGAGAGGTGCGGAATAACTCATGAAATTTCCTTTGAATGCATTGGCGGGCATGCCCGCCTGCAGCCTAGTGGCTGATGCGCCCGGAAGCGCTGACGATGGACAGATCGACAAAGCGTGAGCCGAACTGCGAATCTGGCTTGAACGAGACCCAGTAGCCGCCCAGGTCCTGGGCGCTGAAGTTGCGCAGGCTGGTGGTGAGCTTTTCACGGCTCACGGGCTGGGAGCGACGCAAGGCTTCGGCGATCACCTTGGCGTTCACATAGCCTTCCATCATGGCGTAGCTCACCGGCACGTCCACCACCTTGGGATGGGCCGCCAGGGCATCGCGGAACTCCTTGTTCAAGCGCATGGACACCTTGTAAGGACTGGGCACGACCTGCGCGATGGACAGGCCGCTCATGAACTCGACCGGCAGGCGTTTGGCCAACTGCTCGATGTCCGATCCGGAATTGGCGTAGATCTGCGCCGTTCCCGACTCCATGCGGTAAGCCTCGACAAAAGCCGCCGTCGCGGGGCTGGACGCGACCAGCAGGATGGCCTGCGGCGCCGGCTTGGTTTTTTGCAATTGCGCGATCGCCTGGGTCACCGGATTGCGCCCGTCCTTCAGCGTCAGCTGGGCTACCAGCTTGGCGCCGGCCGGCGTCACGGCCTGGGTGACCAGTTGGACCACCGCCTCGGCGTCGGCCCGCGGCTCGATCACCAGCGCCAGCCGGGTGATGCCCACCGTGGCCAGATGGCTGGCGATCTTGGCCATTTCGTCCTGCAGACTGGCACGGGTGCTGAAAATCTGTGCGGCGCGCGCCACTTGCGTGTCATTGCCCTGGTAGCCCACCAGGCTGATGCGTTCCTGCTCGAGCAAACCGCTGCCCAGCAGCCCCGCCAGATTGCTGTTGCCCATGTAGCCGGCCAGCACCACGGGTTTGGACTTGGCCAGCAGTTCACGGGTGCGTGTGACGGTTTCGTCGGGATGGCCGCCGTCGTCCAGCATCGCCAGTTGCACCGGCTGGCCTTGGATGCCACCGGCCTGGTTGACCTGTTCAAAATGCAGGCGCATACCCTGTGCGTAGGCCCGGCCCTGAGTCGCCCCCTTGCCCGACAACGGCGCCACCTGCCCCACGACCCACTGGGCGCTGGCGCTCAGGCAGGCCAGGCTGCAAACCAGCGCGGCCGCGGCCCGTGGCCAAGATGCGATGAAAGCTCTCATGCGGTTGTCTCCCTCTGTAGCGTGCGTCGCCGCTGCAGTATTTTTATACGAGGGGGGTCGGCAGCGCCTGAACGTGCGTCTGTC
>JAMNYN010000256.1 GCA_023622805.1 Pseudomonadota bacterium
TGATGAGCCTGTGCACGGGCGACATGGGCTTTGGCGCGGCCAAGACCTATGACCTCGAAGTCTGGCTGCCCGGTCAGAGCAACTACCGCGAGATCAGCTCGGTGTCGAACTGCGAAGCCTTCCAGTCCCGCCGTCTGCAGGCGCGTTTCAAGAACGCCCAGGGCAAGAACGAGCTGCTGCACACCTTGAACGGTTCCGGCCTGGCTGTGGGCCGCTGCCTGGTGGCCGTGCTGGAGAACTACCAGAACGCCGACGGCTCGGTGGCCGTGCCCGAAGTGCTGCAGCCGTACATGGGTGGCCTGACTTTGCTCAAACCCTGAAAAAATAGTGCTATAATCGATGCTTGATCACAGGAGAGGTGGCAGAGTGGTCGAATGTACCTGACTCGAAATCAGGCGTACCGCAAGGTACCGTGGGTTCGAATCCCACCCTCTCCGCCATAAATGCAAACCCCAGAGCGAGAAATCACTCTGGGGTTTTTGCTTTTTGCTGGCTCTTTCGTTCGCTACATGAACGCGCTACAAGCGAGTAGCGCAGACCTGCGGATTTTCATGCCGCGTTTGGCTCTCTCCCTGCAACGCAAGGGACGCGGGTTCACCTGCAGAATTTCAGTCCCGCCTGATCTTCGCCACCTGATTGGCGCGCGCGAGTTCACCAAGGCCTTGTCTGGACTGGACTGTCTGCCTTTGATGGGGTGCTGCGACAATGCCATATGAGTCAAAAACAGCCTTCGATGGCATTTGAAGTTGAGCGCCCAAGCATGATCCAGCACACGCTCCCGAATGGGGTGCGTCTGCTGGCCATCCCCATGCCCCATGTGCAAAGCGCCAGCGTGGGTATCTTCCTGCGCGTAGGCTCCCGGGACGAGACGCCGGCCACGAATGGCATCAGCCATGTTCTCGAACACATGGCGTTCAAAGGCACCGACACCCGCTCCGTGCAGGCAATCAACCTGGATGCGGAGCGATTGGGCGCGGAGGTCAACGCTTTCACCGGGAAGGACACTACCGGCTACTTCATGACCGGCCTCGGTCGGCACACGCAGCAGTTGCTGCGCATGACGGCCGACATCGTCCTGAACAGCACGTTTCCCGCGCATGAATTGCAGCGGGAACTGGAGGTGATCCGCCAGGAGGCCATCGAGTACGACGAGGATCCGGAGGACAGCGCCAACGACCTTCTCGACCGCGCCATCTGGGGTGACGACGCCATGGGCATGCCGGTGATCGGCACCGTCGCCAACATCGAGGGATTCACCCGGCAGGACCTGGTCCGCCACGTGCAGTGCCACTATGTCGCGGAAAAGACGATCGTGGTCGGGGCGGGCAACTTCGATGTCGATGCCTGGATGACGCTTGCTGCAGAACTGTTTGCAGACATGCGTGCCTCGACCGATCTGCCCGTGGTGCGACAGCCCGCGAAGTACGTCGGTCATGCTCTGGCCCGGCGTTTTACGCAGGTCTCTCAGGTGTTCGTGAACATCTCTTACCCCCTGGGGCCCGTGGAGCCGCAGGAGCTGCCTCAGCGGCGCTGGCGCCTTGCGGCTTCGCTGGCGGCGCATCTGTTCGGGGAAGGAATGTCCTCGCCCCTGGTCGACACCGTGCGCGAGCAGCTTGGCTTGGCCTATACGACCTATGCGACGATGGAGAGTGGGGACGTCTGGGCCAACTTCATCGTGCACGCTGTCACGACCCCGGACAAGCTCGACGCACTGCTGGCCGCCACCGGTCGTTTGCTGCGTGCACAGGCGGCCTGCATTGACCCGGTGCACCTGGAGCGGGCCAAGAACCAGCTGAGCGTATCCCGGGTTCGTGCTGGAGAGCGGCCCTACGCCATGATGGAGCAGGCTGTGGAAGAACTCTTCGCCAGCGACACTCTGACGCCGATGGCTGAAACTTTGGCGATGATCGATGACATTGGCTCGGAAGAGGTACGGATGGTCTTCGAGCGGATGTTGGCCAACCCTCCGGCGCTGGCTATTACGGGCAAGGGCGCCAGTGCAAAAACCGCGCGGCAGCTCGCAGCCCGTCTGGAAGACTGAGCCGATCCTGCTCGCAGCTCATCGTCAAGCATATGGTCGATGCATTCGCAGGGCCAGAGCGCACAGGGCTGGAGTCATCTCAGCCAGACACAGGTATGTGCAGCAAGGCCAGCTGGCGTTACAGGCTTTCAAAGCAAAAATTCCTGCATCCACTTGGACAGTCCGTGCATGAGTCCAAGGGCGGTGCTTCGAGCAATGCTGCGTTTTCCCACAGTCATTGATGGGCAAGGGCCCGAGATACATTTTTGAAGAGAGGGACGGGGCTCCCACTCTCTCCGCCATAATGAAAAAAGCCGTGCAGCTCTATGAGCTGCACGGCTTTCTTCATTGGCGCTCAATAGAGGGCGACGGCATCGCGCTGTGGCGGATCACCCCCCGGCCACCCGCCCCTGCGCCCAGGCATGGCGAGCGAGCGTTTGCAAGGCCTGCTGCAGCACGGGTGCATCGACCATGCGGCCGTCGAGGACGCAGACGCCGCCGCCGGCATCCTGCAAGGCCTGTTGCACGCGGTGGGCCTGGGCCACGGCCGCGGCATCGGGATCGAAGGCCGCGTGCAGCACCGCCACTTGCGCGGGGTGTATGCACAGCTTGCCGCCAAAGCCCATGCGCCGTGCGCGGGCCGCGTCGCGGGCCATGCGTTCGGGATTGCGCGTATCCACGGTCACGCCGTCCACCGGCGCGCTCAAGCCCGCGCGGCGCGAAGCCAGCACCAGGGCCATGCGAATCGGCAGCAGCTCGTCTTCCGTGCCTTCGCTGTCACAGGCCATGCCGGCATCGACCTGAAAATCCAGATGCCCGAAGGCCAGGCGCACCACCTGCGGTGCGCTTGCCAGGGCATTGGCGGCATCGAGTCCGGCCACGCTTTCCACCAAGGGCAGCAAAGCCGCCTGCGCGCCCGCGGCCTGGGCCACGGCATGCAGGGTCTGGGGGCGCTCGGCCTTGGAGACCACGGCGCCGGCCACGCCCTGGGACACCAGGGCGGCCAGCGCGGTCAGGTCGCCCTCGTGCCAAGGCGTGCCTTCGGCGTTGATGCGCACCAGAATGCGCGCGCGCGCCGGGCCGGGCAGGGCGCCCACGGCCTGGGCCAAGGCGTCGCGGGCAGCGGCCTTGTCGGCCGGCGCCACGGCGTCCTCCCAGTCGGCGATGACCATGTCGCAGCCGCTGTCCAGCGCCTTGGCCAGGCGCTCGGGGCGAGTGGCGGGCACGAACAGGAAGGACGTGGCCTGGCGGGCGAGATCGTGCATGGCGTGCATCACTTCAGCAGTTTTTCTACCTTGGGCCACTGTGCGACCTGCCACAGGTGCTGCACGGACTGCTCGGCTTGCGTGGAGGACACGGCGCCGCCGTAGGCCGCCAGGCGCAGGGCCTTGCCCGTGATCTCTTCGCGCGTCAGCGTGTTGCCGGGGTCGCCCTTGGGGTCGTCGACGCGGCCTTGCAGCGTGCGGCCGTCCAGCGTCTGCACGGTGACCTTGCCTATCCAGCGCTGCGGGTAGGCGGTGTCGACTTCGGTGTCCAGCACCATGCTCACTTTTTCGCGCAGCGCGACGGTTTCGGGGGCCAGGAAGTTTTCGTCGAACTCGGTCAAGCCCGCGTGGCCGAAGCGCGCGGCCAGGCCCAGCACCGTGCCCATGGAGAACTTGGACTGGTGCACGGTCGCTGGAGTGACCACGGCGCCCAGCACGTCGATCGCGCCCTGGTGCACATGGCAGGTGACTTGCGCCAGATCCTTGGGCTGCAGGCTGTTCTGCTGCATGACTTGCAGCAGCGCGTCGGCCGCGGGATGGGTGTGGCGGCAGGAGGCATGCCATTTGAAGCTGGTTTCGGCCGTGGCCCAGCGGGTGCCCAGGCCGTCTGTGAGGCGGGAAGGATCGGCGTCCGTGGACATGCCGGCGGCCAGACCCTGCGCTCCGGTGAAGATGTCCTGCGCGCCGGTGAAGCCGTCCTGGGCCAGGTAGGCGGCCATCAGGCCCGCAGCCGAAGCGTGGGCCGTGTGCAATTGCTTGCTGTCGGCTGCGGTGCGCAGGAATTCCCACAGGCCGGCCGACTGCGTGCCGGCCGAGCCGAAGGCATGCTGCATTTGCGCGGGCGTGAGCTCCAGCAGGCGGCCCACGGCGGCGGCGGCGGCCAGGGTGCCGGCCGTGGCCGTGGTGTGGAAGATGCGGTAGTGGCTGCGTCCCAGGAATTCGCCGACGCGAATGCCGACTTCATAGCCGGCCACGCAGGCGGCCATGAGTTGCGCGCCGCTGGCGCCAATGCTTTGCGCCACGGCCACGGCGGGGGCGAAGACCACGGCGGCGGGGTGGAACACCGAGCCGTTGTGCACGTCGTCCTGCTCGGCGACATGCGAGGCGGCGGCATTGGCCAGTGCGGCCATCATGGGCGAGGTGGTGGCGCTGTGGCCTACGACTTCGCAGGGGCCGGCGGACGGGCCTTGCGAGAGCGCAAAGCGCGTCAGACTTTGCACGGGACGCGCGCTCTGGCCGGCCAGCACCGAGCCGAACCAGTCCACCCACAGGTCTTCGGCGCGGCGCTGCACGGCGCTGGGAACGTCCTCCCAGCGCAGCTCGGCGGCGAACTGGGCC
>JAMNYN010000475.1 GCA_023622805.1 Pseudomonadota bacterium
GCGCGCCCTTCGTGCGCGCCGGCCCGTCTGCACAGCCTGGTGACCGATCTGTTTCACCTGGGTGTGGTGACCACCGTGCTCGATGGCTGCCGGCAATTGCAGACGCTGCTGGCGGACAAGCACGGTATTGCCGGCATGACCCCCGTTGTGCTGATGCGCGGACTGGTGGACGTGAGTGCCGAGAAATGGGTGGCGGCACAGCGCTTCACCACCCTGAGCGAACGCTGTGGCGTGCATGAGCCCGAGCCGCAGGTCCACTTTCTGACCGCGGTCAAATTGCTGCTGCGTGAGATGCCGGTGCAGGTGTTCTTGGACGGTGATCAGCGCCAGTCGGTGTTTGCTGCCGTGCAGGAGGCGCTGGATGCGGCGATCGACAGGGAAGAGGAGGAGTACTGAGATGGGCCATATGGAGCAGGTGTTGGCCGAATTCGGTCGAGATATTGGCTTGACGGCGTTGGCGCCGAGCGGGGATGGGCACGTGCAGTTGCGGCTCGAGTCCGGGGTGCTGCTGGGGGTGTCCACGCAAGGCCAAGAAGTGGTGTTGCACTATGCCGAACCGGTGCAGTACGACCTCGCAGGGCAGGCCTTGAAGCTCATGCGCTGGGTGGCGCGGTCCGAGTCCGCGGCAGACCCGGTGCAGGTCGGGGTGCGAACGACGGTGCAGGGCGACTGGCTGGTGCTGGCCACGCGCCTGCCCTTGGCGCGGCTCAGCGTGCACGAAGTGCATCGCCTGGGGGCTTATCTGCAATCGAGCCTCGAGGAGGCCCGGGAGGCCTGCTAGGCCCGGGCTGACTGTTTGCGCAGCGCAATGGAACCAGTGCTTGCATTCTGTTACTCATGCAGCGCAAGGAGTCATCTGCCTGAGCCTTGCCAACGCTGGAATTCCGCTATTCAAAGGACGTGCCCATGTCAGAAGTTCGTATCAACAGCCTGATTTTTGACCAGGGCATTGTCAGCATCACGCACGCGGACCGCGAAGAGGCGACGGGCATGCCGGAGCGCAGTGACGCGCCGCCGCCCGATGTCGGTGCGCGGGCGCAGCTGGACATCCTGCTGCAAAAGCCGTCGATGGACAGCCGCCTGGGTCTCTTTCTGCGCCCGGACATCGAGAACCGTGACTTGCTGGCGCCCGCGCGTTTCAGCGCGGCCTTGGGCCGGGTCCTGGAGAATTTGCGCCAGGCGGCGAAAAAGGAGGCCGATGCGTCCCCGCGGTCCCGCGTGCTGAACCGGGCCGTGCGTCTGCTCAATGAAGAGTCGGATCTGCGCGGGCTGGTGCAGATGTACCGCAGTGCGCTTTACCAAGGCTGACGATGGCGCTTGACTCGCTCGAGACGCCTCTTGCCGGCAGCGCGGACTCCGCGGAGGTCACGGACAGCCGGAGCTTGGAGTTCATGGACCTGCTGGCCTACATCTATCTGCAGCACGGCTTGCCGGACAAGGCGGCCGTGCTGTTGTCGGCGCGTGACCTGCTGGCTCCCGACCACCCGCGCGTGCTGCTGACCTTGACGCTGGCGCTGGTGCGCGCGGCCAAGCCGGCGAAAGCCTTGCTGGTGCTGGAGCGGCTGGCCATTCTTGGTGAGATGAGTGCCGAATTCCATTTGCTCAGGGCCCAGGCCCTGCAGGCGCTGGAGCGGCATTCCGAGGCCGCAAGCGCGATGCGCGCCCATGTGGCCATGCTGTCCGGGCCAGCGTTTCCCGCCTGATTTTCGAACGGTCCATCCATGTCGCAGTCTCTTGCCTTTTCCCGTTTGCAGCGTGTGGTCCAGCTGGCCACCAGCCGCAATGACCTGATACTGGCGTTCTTCCTGGTGGCGGTCATCTTCATGATGATCTTGCCGCTGCCCACCTGGCTGGTGGACGCGCTGATCGGCATCAATATGACGATCTCGGCGATCTTGCTGATGGTCGCCATGTACTTGCCGTCGCCGCTGGCCTTCTCCTCCTTCCCCTCGGTGCTGCTGGTGACCACGCTGTTCCGCCTGGGCATCTCGATTGCCACCACGCGGCTGATCCTGCTGCAGGGCGATGCGGGCCACATCATCGACACCTTCGGCAACTTCGTCGTCGGCGGCAATCTGGTGGTGGGTCTGGTGGTGTTCCTGATCCTGACCATCGTGCAATTCGTGGTGATCACCAAGGGCGCCGAGCGCGTGGCCGAAGTGGCCGCGCGGTTTTCGCTCGATGCCATGCCCGGCAAGCAGATGTCCATCGACGGCGACATGCGCGCCGGCACCATAGACATGGAAGAGGCCAAGCGCCGGCGCGGCATTGTCGAGAAGGAAAGCCAGCTCTACGGCGCCATGGACGGCGCCATGAAGTTCGTCAAGGGCGACGCGATCGCCGGCCTGATCATCGTCGCCGTCAACCTGCTGGGCGGGATCGTGATCGGCACCATGCAGCGCGGCATGACGGCCGCCGACGCGGCCAAGACCTATTCGGTGCTGACCATCGGCGACGGCCTGATTGCGCAGATTCCCGCGCTGTTCATCGCCATCTGCGCGGGCATGATCGTCACGCGCGTGCAGACCGGCGACGGCCCGTCCAACGTGGGCAAGGACATCGGTGCCCAGGTGCTGGCCCAGCCGCGGGCGTTGATCATCGCGGCGGCCGTGGCGCTGGGCATGGGCCTGATTCCGGGCATGCCGCTGACCGTGTTTCTGGTGCTGGCCATCGTGATCGGTGGCATCGGCCTGACCATCATGCGTGGCACGCGCCGCGTGGTCGATGCCAAGACGGGCGAAGTCACCGAAGTCTCGGCCATGCAGCCAGCAGGCGAGAAAGCGCCCAAGCCCAAGAACGATGGCAGCGATGAATTCGCGCCCACGGTTCCCTTGCTGATGGATGTGGCCGCGGCCTTGCAAACCAGCTTCGACGCGGGGGTGCTCAATGAGGAATTGCTGAAGATCCGGCGCGCGCTGTATTTTGATCTCGGCGTGCCCTTCCCCGGCATCCAGCTGCGCTTCAACACCGCGCTGCCGGCCGAGAGCTACAACCTGCTGCTGTCGGAAGTGCCGGTGTCACAGGGTCGCCTGCGCCCCGGATATCTCCTGGTGCGCGAAACCGAGGCCAACCTCAGCGCCCTGCAGATCCGCTACGAAAGCGACCGCAAGTTTCTGCCGCATATTCCCACGCTGTGGGTCAGCGATACGCTGCGCGAAACGCTGACCCAGGCGGGCATCGCGTTCATGGATGCCAGCCAGGTGCTGACCTATCACCTGGCCTTTGTGCTCAAAAAGTATTCGGCCGATTTCATCGGTATCCAGGAGACGCGTTTTCTGCTCAGTGCCATGGAGGGGCGCTTCCCGGATCTGGTCAAGGAATCGACCCGCGTGCTGCCGATACAGAAGATCGCGGAAATCCTGCAACGCCTGGTGTCGGAGGACATCTCGGTGCGCAATCTGCGGGCGATTCTGGAGTCGCTGATCGAATGGGGGCAAAAGGAGAAGGATTCGGTGCTGCTGACCGAGTACGTGCGCTCCACGCTCAAGCGCCACATCAGCAACAAGTACTCCAGCGGACACAACGTCCTGCCGGCCTATCTGCTGGCGCCGGATGTGGAAGAAACGGTGCGTGGAGCGATCCGCCAGACTTCGGCGGGCAGCTATCTGGCGTTGGACCCGGCCGTGAGCAAGGCGCTGGTGGAAAACATCAAGAAGGCGGTTGGCGACATCTCCGCCAGCCAGCAACGGCCCGTGCTGCTGACGTCCATGGACATTCGCCGGTACCTGCGCAAGATGATCGAGCAAGACCTGTATGAGCTGCCGGTGCTTTCCTACCAGGAGCTCACGCAGGAGATCAATATTCAGCCACTGGCAAGGATTGACCTGTGAAGGCGTCCTTGCTCTTCGAGGCCCTGGCCGGATCAGACCTTGGTCAGCCCTTCGTCCAAGTTGTCGGCGACGGCGAACAGCGCCAGGAATCCGCTCATGTCAAAGACTTCGCGCACCATGTCTTGCAGGCCGGCGAGCACCATTTTTCCCTGGCTGGCGCGCAGCTTCTTGCCGACCAGCAAGACCACGCGCAGACCCGCGGAACTGATGTAGTCCAGGCCGGAAAAATCCAGCACCAGACGCTGGCAACCTGCGCCGAGCTGCTCGGTCAGCAGGTGCTCCAGCTCGGGAGAATTGCTGCTGTCGAGACGGCCCCGGGGGCGAATGACAAGGATGTCGTCGTGGTGTTCGGTCTCAATATTCATGCGCTTAGCCCATTCCTTTTTGGCGGTGATTCTTTGCTGCAATACGTGAATCGATTGTATGGAGCGGGAGCGCGATTGGGTAGTTTCTTGCGCCGATATTGTGCGCAATATGCGCGTTGTAGCGAGGTGCCCGCATGACGGATCAAGACGCTGGCGCGAGCGCGCCGACAGAGCCCGCCGACATGCCGCCGGTCATGCAGCTGCGCATCCTTTCGGGCTGTCACGAGGGCGCGAGCCTGCCCATTGCGGCCGGTGAATTCCTGCGCGTCGGTGCCGACGAAGACTGCGACGTGCTGCTCAGCGATTGCGGTCTGGCGGCGGGCGCATCGCTGCTGCTGTCCTGGCAGCAGGGGCGGTGGCAGGCGTTGCCGGCGGATGAGCCGGGCGCGGCACAAGTGCCGGGC
>JAMNYN010000483.1 GCA_023622805.1 Pseudomonadota bacterium
TCGGGTGGCGGCGGCGGGGGTGGCGGCAGCATCAGCATGGCCGTGGGCGCGACGGCGCGCTTGGTGCTGGCCGTACCCGCGAGCAGGTACCACAGCAGCGCTGCCAGCCCGACCACCACGGTCAGCCCTATGGCCCACCCGCCCCAGCGGCGCCAGAACGACAGCGCGGCCTGCGGCGTCGGTGCGTTGGAGTGTTTCAACTTGCGCTCCTCAGGCGGCCGGCTTGCCGGTCACGAGGCCGATCTGGTTGAGCTCGATGCGGCGCAGCAGATCCAGCACTTCGACCACCTTGGCGTACTGCACGCCCGAGTCGCCGCGCACGATGACCGGGAAGTCGGGCGTCAGCGCCTTCTCGGTGCGCAGGCGCTCCTCGAGTTCGGCCAGCGTCACGGGGTAGGCGTCGAGAAACACCCGGCCGTCGTTGTCGATGGTGACGGCCTTGGTCTTGGGCTTCTCCAGCGCCACCGCCGAGCTGGCCTTGGGCAGATCGACCTTGATGCCAGGGATGCTGGCATTGCTGGTCAGGATGAAGATCACCAGCACCACCAGCAGCACGTCCACGAAAGGCGTGATGTTGATGCCGCCGGTACGTTTTTTCGTACCGAATTTGGCAGCGGCGTTGGCCATGGTTCAGGCACCTCGCACGGTCTGGCCGCGGCCTTCGCCCTGCTCTTCCGCCAGGCGGGTGGCGAACTCGTCGACGAACACGGCCATGTCGGCGCCGATGGCATCCGAGCGCGAAGCCAGCCAGTTGTAGCCGAACAGCGCGGGAATCGCCACGCCCAGACCGGCCGCCGTGCACAGCAGCGCCGCGGCCATGCCGGGAGCGACCGAATTGATGTCCACCGCGCCGGCCATGGCCGCGACGACGAACACCAGCATGATGCCGATCACCGTGCCGAACAGGCCCACGTAGGGCGCGCCTTCAATGGTCGTCGACAGCCAGTTCATGCGCTTGGACATGCTCTCGTTCTCGCGCACCATCACGCCGTCCATGGCCGCGCGAATGGCGCTGATGGTGGCGTTGGAGACCGCGTTCAGGTCGTAGCCGCGGTCCTGGCGGCGGCGCATTTCCTCCACGGCCACGGCATACAGGCGCCACAGCGAGGAATCGGACTTGATCTCGGTGGGAATGCGGCTGTCCTTGGCCAGCATGTCCAGCGGCGCACCCGCGGTTTCGCGGAAAAAGCCCATGAACTTCTCATTGGCGCGCGAGATGGCGCCGTAGCTGCGGCCCTTGCCTATCATGATCATCCAGGAGAAGGCCATCATCAGGCCCAGCAAGGCCACCACGATCCAGGCGTCCAGCGGCATGGCCGCCAGAATGAAGCCGAAGTGGCTCTTGCCGGCCTGCTGCTCGTCGGCGCCGAAGGCCGTCATGCGCGAATCCGCGCCTTGCGAGACCGCGTCGGCCTGCAGCAGCGCATCGGGACGCGCGACCTTGGAGACGCGCACTTCGTCGATGGCGCCATTGAACGGCGCGAAGGACTGGCCTTCGGCCGTGCCGCTGTAGGCGCCCAGCGAAGCGGGCGTATTGAGCGCGGGCAGCGCCACGGCCAGCGTCGCCGCGGTACGGCCGCCGACGACCAGCGCCACGTTCTTGCCGTCGGCCTTGACCACCAGGTGCGACCATTGACCCGCCTGTATGGGCTGGCCCGGCGCGCTGCGCTGGCCGTTGACCTGCACGAAAGGCACGCCCTGGTCTATGCCCAGGGTCAACTCGCCCGCGCCGTCACGGCGCGAATAGACCACCTGATTCGCGCCCAGCGTCTCGGGGCGCACCCAGGCGCTGAACGTGAACGCAGCGCCCGGGGCCAGCGCCAGCGAAGGCGATGCGGGCAGCATCAAGGGCGCATTGCCCAGCCTGGCGCCGCGGCCGATCACCGTGCCTTCGGCCGTGACGGTCATGGTCTGCGCGTGGTTGCCGTAAGCCGTGGTGTCGCGTGCGGGAGCACCGGTCTCGGCGAAGTGATAGACCAGCGTGTAGTCGGGATCGAAGCTGCGCTGGCCGTTGCCGGACGCTGGTGCCTTGGAGTTGCCGTAATACATCCAGATCTGCTGCGGCGCGGCCACGGGCAGCGCGGGCATGTCGACCCAGACCAGGGCCATGCCCAGCAACGGATCGAACTGTTCGATCTGGTGGTTGAGCACGGTTTTGTCGTCGGCGGCGATGAAGCGCAGGTCGGCGCCCGTGTCGCTCACACCTTCGAAGTTGAAGTTGCCGGTATGCAGACGCACCAGCACCGGCGTGCGGCCCGCGTCGCCGCCCAGCGCCGCGCCTTGCGGGCCGGCGTCGATGGTGATGGGCTTGCGGTAAGACCAGTCGGCCTGCCACCAGGCGGCTTGCGCCAGATTCGGCAGGAGCGCACTCAGCGCCGTGAACAGTAGAAACAGGATGCGTCGCATGACAGGGGTTCTCCGAAAAATGGGCAGGAATGAAGTGCGCAGCGCCGGCGTCAATAGCTGGCGTTGAGGTTGAAAGTCAGGCGCGGGTCGTGCCGCTCGGTGCGCGGCCCGGCCTTGAGGGGATAGGCCAGGTCGAACCGGGCGCTGATCTGCGGGCCGATGCGGAAATTCGTGCCCAGGCCCACGGAAGCCAGGGTGAAGCGCGGCTGCTGCTCGGCCAGCGGGTCGCGCAGGCGCAGTTGGCCGGCGTCGGCGAAAAGGTAGGCGCGCCAGCCTTCGACACGCTCGCCGAAGTAGTTCAGCGGTTTGGTGCGCCACTCGATGGAGCCGACCATGCCGACATCGCCCGTGGCTTCGGCCGACAGATAGCCGCGCACGGAGTGGGTGCCGCCGGCCGCGATCTGCTCGCCCGAAACCAGCGGCGAGTCGGTCAACTGGCCGGCAAAGCGCCAGCCCAGCTGCGATTCGTTGGCCAGCGCATAGCTGCCGTTGAAATCCGCCTTGAGCACCAGAAAGCTGGGCGAGGCCTTGTAGCGCTTGAAGCTGAATTTCTGCCAGTCGCTGCCCCAGCCGAGGAAAGTGCGCGTACCCGCGACCAGCGACAGGCCCAGGCCGGACTGCAGCTTTTCGCCCTGGTAATAGCCCGAGTAGGCCAGCGTGATGGGCGCATATTTGAGTGGCACTTCATTGCTGGTCTTGCCGAACTGCAAGGCTTCCTTGTTGTTCTTGAGATCCACGCCCGCGCTGAAGTTGTGCCACCAGGCACCACTGTCAGGCTCCGTGTAGGCCGCCTTCATGCCCAGCGCATAGCCCTTGCCGATGACGTTGGTGCCGCCCACGGTCGCCACGCTGCTGTCGGAGACATAGCCCGAAGCTTCCAGATTCCAGTGAGTGCCGCGCAGCGGCGCCGAATAAGAGCCCGACCAGACCTTGGTCTGGTTGAAATCCTGCGGTGTGGCGAAGATGCTCATCGATGCGCTGTGGCCCAACTGCCAGAGGTTGTCGTGGCCTATGGACGCCGTCAGCCGCAAATCCTCGGTGTCGGCGCTGCGGTCGTTGTTCAGGCCCACGCTGGCGCGCCAGGGGCTGCTGTCCTCGACCTTGAGGTCCACGTCCATGGTGCCGGGCAGCGCGCCCTGGCGTACCAGGGGCATGACCTGGCGCTTGCCGCCGAGATTGAGCGCCGTGAGTTCGACCTGCGCCTGGTTGAAGTCGGGCACCGCGCCTTCGCGCAGCGCCGGCACCTGTGCGCGCACTTCCACCGGCGATTGGTAGGCGGCACCGACCACGCGCACCCGGCCGACCCGCGTTTCGTTGACCTGCAGCAGCACCAGCCCTTCGGTGACCTGCTGTTCCGGCAGATCGACATAGACCGATTGGTAACCCTTGGCCTGGTAGACGGCGAGCAGGGCGTCGCGCGCGCCCTCGATGTCCTTGAGGCTGCGGCCCGGTCCCAGAAAGGGCGAAACCGCGCGTTCTATGCTGCGCGCATCCAGTACCGTGTTGCCGCGCACGATGTACTCAAGCACATCCACTTCGCGCGCCTGCTCGGCGGGGGCCTCGGCAGCGCCCCCCGCCTCGGGCTGCGCCCAACCCGCGCCGCTGCACAAGGCCAACGATGCCAGGCACAGGGCCCGCCATCGCGGCAGGGATCCGCTCTTCTTCATTGCTTGCATGGGATGAACTCGATTTCCGAAATGTGGTGTCCGAATACGCCGCTCAACCGCCATCGTGAAGTGCTCAGATGACAATAGTCACGTCCTGATACATAGACGTTTGGGCCCGCCGGAAACCGCTGTTTTTCACGAAATCTTCATAAAAGTGCCGGGGCGGCCATGGCCCTGGACGGCCGTGCGCGGCGGCCAAGCCGGGCGCCATCCGCCAGGCCGTTTCCTCTGGAGGAAGGAGCAGCTCAGGGCCCCGCAGGGGGGCGCGCACCGGGGGCACCCGGGGGCCTTTGCGGAAAGGCCGAACGCCCGAACTGGTCGCCCATGCGGTGGCCGGTGGCGGCGCGGTTGAACAGGCCCAGCTGGTTCGACGGCCTTTGCACGATGGCCTCCGCAGCCAGCGTGGCGCCCGCGGGCCTGGCAGCCCCGGCCCGGGGCGCAAGCTTTTGCGTCAGGCATTCAGCCGAAGGCGGCGCGCGCTGGCCGTCGACTTCCACATCAATGCAGGCGCT
>JAMNYN010000248.1 GCA_023622805.1 Pseudomonadota bacterium
CGGGCGTCACGCCCACATGCTCGGCGGCGGCGATTGCCGCCAGCGCGTTGAGCTGGTTGTGCACGCCCGACAGCGACCATTCCAGCCGCGCGACGGTCTTGCCGCGGCGCAGCACATCGAAAGCGTGGGGCTCGCCCTGGGCGCTGAAGTCGCTGACCACGGCGCCAAAGTCGCAGACATCGCTCCAGCAGCCCTGGTGCAGCACCCGGGTCAGGCTTTCTTCCAGCGCGTTGACCACGATACGTCCCGAGGACGGTACCGTGCGCACCAGGTGGTTGAACTGGCGCTCGATGGCGGCCAGGTCGTCAAAGATGTCGGCGTGATCGAATTCCAGGTTGTTCAGGATGGCCGTGCGCGGGCGGTAGTGAACGAACTTGCTGCGCTTGTCGAAGAACGCCGTGTCGTATTCGTCGGCTTCGATCACGAACAGGGGTTGCAGGCCCGTAGGGCCCGGGCCTGCGATCGGGCGCGTGGCGGCGCCGAGCCGGGCCGAAACGCCAAAGTCCAGCGGTACACCGCCGACCAGAAAGCCGGGGTGCAGGCCCGCGCATTCCAGAATCCAGGCCAGCATCGACGTGGTCGTGGTCTTGCCGTGGGTGCCGGCCACGGCCAGCACATGGCGGCCGCGCAGCACATGCTCGCTGAGCCACTGGGGGCCGCTGGTATAGGGCGCACCCGTGTCCAGAATCGCTTCCATCAACGGGAACTTGGCGCGCCCGTCAGGCAGGCGGGCGCGGCTGACGACATTGCCGACCACGAACAGATCGGGCTTGAGGCCGATCTGGTCGGCGCCATAGCCTTCGATCAGCTCAATTCCCAGGGAGCGCAACTGGTCGCTCATGGGAGGGTAGACGCCGGCATCGCAGCCAGTGACGCGGTGACCTGCTTCGCGTGCCAGCGCGGCCAGTCCGCCCATGAAGGTGCCGCAAATCCCCAATATATGTATGTGCATGGCCGGGGATTCTACGTTTGGCGCGGGCCGGCCGGGCGCTGTGCCGCACCGCGGTGACAAGGCTTTGCAAAATGGGGCCCTCATGCCGGGGTGAATCACCGCTGGCGTGCTGGGGCGATGGCAAGCCGCTATTCTGTGGGGGTATCACTGAGCCAGTGCCGCGGGATTTTGTGCCGGATAGGCGTTTTTTTGGGGGGCCGTATGCAACAAGACTCTTTCCTGGACGAAATCGCCCACTCCGCTGCGCGCTTGGTGGTTGAAGAAGGCCTCGATTGGGGGGCGGCCAAGCGCCGTGCCTTGCGCGATCTGGGGCTGCCGGCGCGCACCGCCTTGCCGGACAACGAGCGCGTCGAAGACGCCGTGCGCGAGTACATTTCGCTGTTTTGCGCCGACACCCAGCCGGCCGAGTTGCGCGCGCTGCGCTGCCTGGCCCTGGAGTGGATGGAGCGCATGGCGGAGTTTCGCCCGCACCTGGGCGGCGCGGTCTGGCGCGGCACGGCCACGCGCTTGTCCGACGTCTATCTGCAGCTGTTTTGCGATGACTGCAAATCGGCGGAAATCGCGCTGATCAACCACCATGTAGAGTACGACCCGAGCACGGTCACCGGTTTTCACGGCGAGCCTGTCGAAGCGCTGAGCCTGGGCGTGATGTGCCGTGAGCTGGATGTCGTCGTGGGCGTGCATTTGCTGGTGCATGACCTGGACGATTTGCGCGGCGCACTCAAGCCCGATGCCCGCGGACGCACTCCGCGCGGCGATGCCGCGGCCCTGCGGCTGCTATTACAAGATAAACAAGCCTGAATCCATGACCCAACGCCTGAAGTTTTCCCTGAAATCCGCCGCGGCCGATGCCGCCCTGCCTTCGCGGACGCGTCGCCGTTGGCTCTTCGCGGGCGTGGCCGGCACGGCGGCGGTGGCCGGTGCGGGTCTGGCTTGGTGGCGGGTGACCCCGGGCGCGGTCGAGGCCGGTGTCGAAGAGGCGTTGTGGATGCAGACTTTCGCCACGCCCGAAGGCGCGCCACTGCCCATGGCTGCCTGGCGTGGCCGTCCGCTGCTGGTGAATTTCTGGGCCACCTGGTGTCCGCCCTGCGTGCGCGAACTGCCCATGCTCAGTGAATTCGCCGGCCGGCAGGCGCAGCACGGCGTTCAGGTGGTAGGCTTGGCGGTCGACAAGGTGCCGGCGGTGCAGAAATTCCTGCAGCGCCAGCCCTTGAGCTTCCCCGTGGGCATGGCCGCCGACGGCAGCGGGCTGGCCCGCCAGCTGGGCAATCTCAACGGCGGCTTGCCGTTTACGGTCTTTCTGGGCAGCGACGGCCGGCTGCAGCAACGTAAAATAGGCGAGTTGACGGCGCAAGACCTTGCGCAGTGGGTCAAAAATCTGCCGTCGGCATGAGCTTTTTCCCCTTGTAAACCCGAATCTCCCTAGCGATGTTGGTGAAAAATGTGCCGCGAAGCGATCAGTAGGGCGAAATTGGAGTAAATTCGCGCCCTTATTAAGTTTTAGTCGCTGGAGCTCCCATGGATTTGCGAAAACTCAAGACCTTGATCGATCTGGTCTCTGAATCGAATGTGTCAGAGCTGGAAATTACCGAGGCCGAAGGCAAAGTGCGTATCGTCAAGAGCGAAGGCAAGATCGTGCAGCAGTACGTGGCCGCGCCCATGCCTGCGCCTGCCGCCGCACCTGTCGCTCCCGCCGCAGAGTTGCCCGCCCCAGTGGCCGAGATGACTGGCCACGTGGTGAAGTCGCCCATGGTGGGCACCTTCTACCGTTCTTCCAGCCCAGGCGCCAAGCCGTTTGTCGACATTGGCACCGAAGTCAAGGAAGGCGAAACCATCTGCATCATCGAAGCGATGAAGATCCTCAACGAGATCGAAGCCGACAAGTCTGGCAAGGTCACCCGCATCCTGGGTGAAAACGGCCAAGCTGTCGAGTACGGACAACCGCTGTTCGTGATCGAGTGATCCGCGAGTCTGTGATGCTGCGTAAAGCAAAAAGTAGCAGCCGTGCTTGTCGCTCGGCTGAGCCAATGACAGTGGCGTGCGCCAATACGCAGGCACTGCGCTGCGAGGACTTCCATGTTTAAGAAAATTTTGGTGGCCAACCGGGGCGAAATTGCCCTGCGCATCCAGCGCGCCTGCCGCGAATTGGGTGTCAAGGCCGTGATGGTCTATTCCGAAGCCGACCGTGACGCCAAGTACGTCAAGCTCGCCGACGAAGCCGTGTGCATAGGCCCCGCGCCTTCTCCGCTGAGTTACCTCAGCATGCCGGCCATCATTTCCGCTGCCGAGGTGACCGACGCCGAAGCCATTCACCCCGGTTACGGTTTCCTGAGCGAAAACGCCGACTTCGCCGAGCGCGTGGAGAAAAGCGGCTTCCAGTTCATCGGACCGACGCCTGAGTCGATCCGCATCATGGGCGACAAGGTCTCGGCCAAGCAGGCCATGATCAAGGCAGGCGTGCCCTGCGTTCCCGGCTCCGACGGCGAACTGCCCGACGATCCGGTGCAGCTGCGTCGCATCGCCAAGGCGGTGGGCTATCCCGTGATCATCAAGGCCGCAGGCGGCGGCGGTGGCCGTGGCATGCGCGTGGTGCATACCGAAGCTGCGCTGGTCAATGCCGTGCAGATGACCAAGGCCGAAGCCGCCGCGGCGTTCGGCAATCCTGCGGTGTACATGGAAAAGTACCTGCAGAACCCGCGCCACATTGAAATCCAGATCCTGGCCGACAAGTTCAAGAACGCCGTCTATCTGGGCGAGCGCGACTGCTCCATGCAGCGTCGCCACCAGAAGGTGATCGAAGAGGCGCCCGCGCCCGGCATTCCACGCAAGCTGATCGAACGCATCGGCGAGCGCTGTGTCGCGGCCTGCAAGAAGATCGGCTACCGCGGTGCGGGCACGTTCGAGTTCCTGTTCGAAAACGGCGAGTTCTACTTCATTGAAATGAACACCCGCGTTCAGGTCGAGCATCCTGTGACCGAAATGATTTCGGGCGTGGACATCGTCAAGACGCAGATCATGGTCGCGGCCGGCGAGAAGCTGCCGTTCACCCAGCGCCAGATCGAGCTGCGCGGTCATGCGATCGAGTGCCGTATCAATGCCGAAGATGCGTACAAGTTCACGCCTTCGCCTGGCCGGATCACGGCCTGGCATGCACCGGGCGGCCCGGGCGTGCGTGTGGACTCGCAGATCTACACGAACTACTTCGTGCCCCCGAACTACGACTCGATGATCGGCAAGCTGATCGTGCACGGCGACACCCGCGAGCAGGCCCTGGCCCGCATGCGCACGGCGCTGCTGGAAACCGTGGTCGAAGGCATCAACACCAACATTCCCCTGCACAAGGATTTGATGGTGGATGCGAAGTTCATGGAAGGCGGCACGAACATCCACTATCTGGAAGAGTGGCTGGCGTTGCGCAACCCCAAACGATGAGTCGAGCCATCTGGCTGTGACCTCACATGCTGGCCTCTGGCGACGGAGGCCAGCATTTTCATTTTTCAGGAAAGGAACGGCGTCATGTTTGAACTGAGCCTGTTGTGCCCGGAAGACCGGGTTGAAACCATCAGCGATGCCTTCGATGCACTGGACGCATTGAGCGTGTCGGTAGAAGACGCCGACGCACAGACCG
>JAMNYN010000496.1 GCA_023622805.1 Pseudomonadota bacterium
CGCCACGGCCTGTGCCGTGGCCGTGCTGGGCCTGCGCCTGCTGGGCGCGCGCCATGTGGACTACCTCGTGCCCGACCGCGTGGTCGACGGCTACGGCCTCACGGCCTCGATAGCACGGCGCGTCAAGGAACGCGGCGCCGACCTGCTGATCACCGTCGACAACGGCATCAGCAGCGTGGACGGCGTGGCCCAGGCCCGCGCGCTGGGCATGCAGGTGCTGGTCACCGACCACCACCTGCCCGGGCCCGAGCTGCCCCAGGCCGATGCCCTGGTCAACCCCAACCAGCCGGGCTGCGCTTTCGAGAGCAAGTCCATGGCCGGCGTGGGCGTGATGTTCTATGTGCTGATGGCGCTGCGCGCCGAGCTGCGCACGCGCGGCGTATTCGACAAGGACAGCCAGCCCCGGCTCGAGCCCCTGCTGCCGCTGGTGGCCCTGGGCACGGTGGCCGACGTGGTCAGGCTCGACGCCAACAACCGGCGCCTGGTCGCCCAGGGCCTCAAGCGCATACGTCTGGGCCAGATGCAGCCCGGCATTGCCGCGCTGTTCCAGGCCGCGGGGCGCAAGTCGCAGGCGGCCACCACCTTCGACTTCGGCTTTGCCCTGGGCCCGCGCATCAACGCCGCCGGCCGCCTGGCCGACATGACGCTGGGCATTGAATGCCTGCTGACCGAAGACCGGGGTCGCGCGACCGAGCTGGCCCAGGCGCTGGACGCGATCAACCGCGAGCGCCGCGTGATCGAAGGCGGCATGCGCGAGCAGGCCCTGCTGATGGCCGAAAGCCTGTTCGCCGAAAGCGAGGAAGCGCCGCCGGCGATCAGCGTGTTCGATCCCGACTTCCACGAAGGCGTGGTCGGCATCGTCGCTTCGCGCATCAAGGACAAGCTGCACCGCCCCAGCTTCGTCTTCGCCGCCAGCGCCGCGCCCGGCCACGAGCATGAACTCAAAGGCTCGGGCCGCTCGATCCCGGGCTTTCACCTGCGCGACGCGCTGGACCTGGTGGCCAAGCGCCATCCGGGCGTGCTGCTGCGCTTTGGCGGCCACGCCATGGCCGCGGGCTGCACCATAGACAAGCAGCACTTCACGCTCTTCGAGCAAGGCCTGGCCCAGGTCGCCCAGGAATGGCTGGACGCCGCCACGCTCACCCGGCGCATAGAGACCGACGGCCCCCTGGCGCCCGAGTACTGCGACGCCGACCTGGTGGACAAGCTGCACCAGGAAGTCTGGGGCCAGGGCTTTGCCGCGCCCACGTTCAGCGAGGAAGTGGAAGTGCTGTCCCAGCGCCTGGTCGGCGAAAAGCATTTGTCGCTCAAGCTGCGCCACCAGGGCCTGCCCGTGGACGGCATCTGGTTCGGCCACACCGAGCCGTTGCCCGAGCGCGTGCTGATTGCCTTCCGTCTTGACGTCAACGAATGGCGCGGCGAGCGCCGCGTGCAGTTTCTTCTGGAGGGTGCGCAGACCGGCGTCTGAGGGCAAGGGCAAGGCCATTGCCGCGCCGAGGCCGGCGCGACGGGCCCCGGCCTACAATGGGCCCGTGCCCACCCCTTACCTCAACGCCGACCTGCATTGCCACTCCGTTTTCTCGGACGGCACCCTCACTCCCGAAGAACTGGCCGTGCGCGCGCACGCCAATGGCGTGGAACTGTGGGGGCTGACCGACCACGACGAAATCGGCGGCCAGCAGCGGGCCGCGGCGGCGGCCAAGGCCCAGGGCCTGGCCTACCTCAGCGGCGTCGAGATCTCCGTCACCTTTGCCAATGAAACCGTCCACATCGTGGGCCTGGGGTTCGACCCCGACAATGCCGCGCTCGATGCGGGCCTGGCCGAGACGCGCGGCGGCCGCGGCCCACGGGCCCTGGAAATGGCACGCCAGCTGGAGCTGGCCGGCATTCCCGGCAGCTACGAAGGCGCGCTGCGCTACGTGGGCAACCCGGCGCTGATCTCGCGCACCCATTTCGCCCGCTTTCTGGTCGAAACCAAGGTCTGCCGCGACATGGGTGAAGTGTTTCGCAAGTACCTGACCGAAGGCAAGCCTGGCTTTGCGCCGCACCGCTGGGCACGTCTGCAGGACGCCGTGCAGTGGATCACCGGGGCTGGCGGCGCCGCCGTGATCGCCCACCCCGCGCGCTACCGTTTCACGGCCAACGAGGAATACGCGCTGTTTTCCGAATTCAAGACCCATGGCGGCCAGGGCGTGGAAGTCGTCACCGGCAGCCATACGACGTCGGAATACCTGACCTATGCGGGCATGGCCAAGGAATTCGGCCTGGCTGCCTCGCGCGGCAGCGACTTCCACAGCCCGCAAGAATCGCGCACCGATCTGGGCACCCTGCCCCTTCTGCCCGGAGCGCTGACAGCCGTCTGGGAACTGCTGGCCGAGCGCGTACAGCAGCCCTGATTTTCCCCGTCCATCCTTGACACGGAGCGCTTGCAAATGGCCCAGTACTTTGAAGCCCACCCCGACAACCCCCAGCCCCGCCTGCTCAAGCAGGCCGTCGCCCTGCTGCAAAAAGGCGGTGTGCTGGCCGTTCCCACGGATTCGAGTTACGCCCTGGTCTGCCACCTGGACGACCGGGACGCCGTGGAACGCATACGCCGCATCCGCCAGATCGATGAAAAACACCATCTGACGCTGCTGTGCCGCGACCTGTCCGAGCTGGCGACCTACGCCCAGGTCGACAACCGCCAGTACCGGCTGCTCAAGCTCGGCACGCCCGGCCCCTATACCTTCATCCTCGACGCGACCAAGGAAGTGCCGCGCCGCGTCAGCCACCCGCAGCGCAAGACCATAGGCCTGCGCGTGCCCGACCGCAAGGGCCTGCTGCTGCTGCTGGAGATGCATGGCGCGCCGCTACTGGCCACGACCTTGATTCCCGCCGGCGAGACCGAAGCGCTGAACGACCCGCAGGAGATCCGCGAGCGCTATGAAAAGCTGCTCGACGGCATCGTCGACTCCGGCGGCTGCCCGCTGGAACCCACCACCGTGATCGACCTCACGGCCATGACCAATGGCGGCGACCCCGTGGTCATACGCCAGGGCCGCGGCGAGTTGCAGCGGCTGGGGCTGTAAGCGACCGCCCCGCCGCGCCTCAGTCCGTCAAGGCCAGAATGCGCACCGCGTTGCGCTGCGGACCGCGCGCTGCGGAGGACCGCTCCAGCGACGGGCGGTAGGCGACGGGCGCGGGCTCGTCGTCCAGCTTGAACGCTCCCACTGCCAATTGCAGGTCCTGGGCGCGCTCCGACAAGGCCTGCGCGGCCTGTCCCGCCTGCCCGACCAGGCTGGCGTTTTCCTGGGTCGCGCCATCCATGTGGGCCACGGCCAGATTGACCTGGGCGATGCCTTCGCTTTGTTCATGCAAGGCCTGCGATATTTCGCCCAGCAGTCCCGTGACCTGGCCTACGGCGCCCACTATTTCCTGCATGGTCTTGCCGGCCTGGCCGACCAGGCCCGAGCCGCTTTGCACCTGATCCACGCTGGCCGTGATCAGCGCCTTGACCTGCTTGGCGGCTTCGGCCGAACGCCCGGCGAGGCTGCGCACTTCGCTGGCCACCACCGCAAAGCCCCGGCCCTGATCGCCGGCGCGCGCGGCCTCGACGGCCGCATTCAAGGCCAGGATATTGGTCTGGAAAGCAATGCCTTCGATGACCTGGATGATGTCGACGATCTTGCGGGAGCTGCTGCTGATGGCTTCCATGGTCTGCACCACCTGGCCGACCACCACGCCGCCGCGTTCGGCCGTGGCCGATGCGCCCACCGCCAGGCCGCTGGCCGAGCGTGCCCGGTCGGCGTTCTGGCGCACCGTCACGGTGAGCTGCTCCATGCTGGCCGCGGTTTCGGTCAGCGACGCCACCTGGTCCTCGGTGCGGCGCGACAGGTCGACATTGCCGGCATCGATTTCAGCGGCCGACACCGTGATCGAATCCGTCGACTGCTGAATGCGGCCGACCAGCTCCGTGAGCGTGTCTTCCATGGTTGCCAGCGCGCCCAGCAAGCGACCGAAATCGCCTTGCTCGTTCGAGCTGAATTCCTGGCTCAGATCACCCGCCGCCACGGTCTCGGCGATCAGGATGGCCTGCTGCAGCGGGCGCACAATGCCCTGGCGCAGGCTCACCCAGGCCGCGGCCGCCAGCACGCAGACCGCGCCGCCCAGCCCCCAGACCCACCAGCGCACGCGCTCCAGCGCGGTCTGCGCCACGTCGGTCGCGCCTCCGGCCTGCAGCGCATGCTCGGCGGCCCCCAGAGACCAGCCGACCACGGCCATCATCGCCACCATCAACGCGCAAATCCCGCCAAAGGCGATCACCAGCCGCGTGCCAATCTTCCAGCTTCCGAATCCCATGTCTGCCCCTCGCCGCGCCTGGCGCGTCTGTCTCGGTGTTGTATTGGTTTTAAGAGCCTGTACAAGATCTTTTCCGGGGATGCGTTGCCCCCTCCTGGCGGTTCAGGCAAGGCGGACGCCGCTAGATGCACTGGTGTGCATCGAGGACGGGCAACGCAGCATGGGCCGTCAGGAGGGGGCCACCCGAAGGGCATGCAGCCCACGCCACGCCCTTCGTCGTTGCCCACTTTACCCA
>JAMNYN010000371.1 GCA_023622805.1 Pseudomonadota bacterium
ACTTTGCCTACTCGTTCGGCGAAGGCGGCGGCAAGGCCAACTCCCAGCAGTCGGTGACAGCCTTGTACCACTCGGGCGGGCTCAAGCTTTCGGGGCTGTATTACAACGGCTACGGCAACAACCTGGCGAGCGCCCAGGCCGTGTTAACCGGTGCCAATGGCGGCAACGCCTCTGCAGGGGCCGCTGCCGCCGCTGCCGCCGGCTTCTCGCCCACGGCCAATACCAACCGCCTGTATTCCGTGGGCGCCTTGTACACCACCGGCCCCTACACCATAGGCAGCCAGTACTACGCCGCGCGCAATCCGGACCATGTTCTGGTGCCCGGCGGATCGGACAGCCTGGATATGTGGACGCTGGGCGCGGGCTGGCGCCCGGCGGCGAATATCAATGTGACGGCGGGCTATTACCTGGTCAAGGACAACAAGAACGCGGGCCACAAGTCCACGCAGTTCGCCATGGGCGTGGAATACCTGCTGTCCCGCCGCACCTGGCTGTATGTGCAGGGCGCGACGGTCACCAACAAGGGCGCGAACATGGCGCTGAGCCCCATGTATGCCAGCCCGGTCGCTGCCGACAAGAATGTGCATGCCTTCATGACCGGCATTCGCCACAGCTTCTGACAATGAAAATGTGAACTGCCGAGAGCAGTTCACTACCAACAATAATGGAGAATCAGGATGATAACTGCCAATACAGGTGATGGGGCGGCTGCGTGCATAGACTCCCAAGTCAGTCGTCCAAGGGCTTGGTTTGCCTTTGCCATGATTTTCCTGCTGATGATGTCGGATTATATTGACCGGCAAATCATCGTTTCCCTGTTTCCGCATTTGAAAGCCGAGTGGGGGCTGTCCGATAAGCAACTGGGCGGCCTGGTCTCGGTGATTTCCGTGGTGGTGGCCGTGGGCAGCATTCCCGTGGCCTTGCTGGCGGATCGCTTTGGCCGCGTCAAAAGCATTTTCATCATGTCCTCCATCTGGAGCATGGCCACCATTGCCTGCATGTTTTCCAGAAGCTACGGCCAGCTGTTTGCCGCGCGCGCTGTGGTGGGCGTGGGCGAAACGGGTTATGGCTCGGTGGGGGCCGCGCTCATCGGAGCGCTGTTTCCCAAGCGCCTGCATGCGACCTTGCTCGGTGCCTTCTTTGCCGCGAGCTCCGTGGGCGCTGTGCTGGGGGTGGTGCTGGGCGGCATGATTGCCGAACACTGGGGCTGGCGCGCCGCATTCGGGGCCGTGGGCTTTCCCGGGCTGCTCATGGCGCTGCTGTTCCTGCTGGTGCCGGACTACAAGAACGTGATCGTCAGGATGTCGCCCAAGCTGGGCCCGTCGGGCGCGAAAGCGGTCGTCTCCCGCCTGCTGAGCACCTTGAGCCGGGGGCCGACCATGGTGCTGCTGTGTGTTGCCGGGTCATTCCAGATGATTGTGGTGTCCGCCATGTGGTCGTGGATGCCCAGCTTCTTCAACCGTTACCACGGCATGCCGCCGGCCATGGCCGCGAAATATGCCGGCGTGCTGGTCTTGTGCGGCGCCTTCGGCGCCTTGTTCTGGGGCTGGGTCGCGGACCGGGTCAGCCGTCGGCATGCGGCCAACAAATTGCTGCTGCTGTGTGCCACGACGGTGGCGACCGCGGTGCTGTTCATTTTTGCCTTCACGGCCGCGCTCGCGCCATCCACGCAGTACATCGCCATCTTGCTGGGTGGCTCGATGATGACCTGCACGGTGGGCGTGTCGGTCAGCGTGGTGCTGGATGTGACGCATCCCGGCCTGCGCTCCACGGGCGCGGCCGTCCATGCCTGCGCGATCAACCTGTTCGGCCTGGCCGTGGGGCCGTTTGTGGGAGGCGTGATTTCCGACCTCTGGAGCCTGAACACGGCTTTGGCCGCGATCCCCGCCCTGGGCTTTCTTTCGGCGGCCTTCTACTGGAAGGCTTCGCGGTCCTACGAGGCGGACATGAAAACCGTGGCGGCCATGGTCCGTGAGGAACCTGAGGCGCAATCCGTCCCCAATGCCTGGGCTCCGGCCGCGGTCGTCCCTGCGTCTTCTTGATCCAGGAAGATCCAGCAAGAGGCCGTTCGGCCTCTTTCCGTGTTCAGAATGCCACGGCGTCCTTGCCCTTCAATTGCAGCATGGCGCGGGTCTCATCCGGCGTGGCGATTTCCAGGTGTAGCGACTGGAGAATGGAAACGATGCGCTGGACCTGCTGCGCATTGCCGGTCGCCAGCTTGCCCGGGCCGTCCCAGAGCGAGTCTTCCAGGCCGACGCGGACATTGCCGCCCATGGTGGCCGACAGCGTGGCCAACGGGATCTGGCTGCGGCCCGCGCCGAGTACCGACCAGTAGTAGTCCTGCCCGAAAAGCCGCTCCGCCGTGCGGCGCATGTGCATGACATCCTCGGCATGGGCGCCTATCCCGCCGAGCAGGCCGAACACCGACTGGATGAAGAACGGCGGCTTGAGAATGCCTCTGTCGATGAAGTGCGCCGCCGTGTAGAGATGGCTGGTGTCGTAGCACTCGATCTCGAAGCGCGTGCCGTTGCCGGCGCAGGATTCCAGGATGTAGCGGATTTCCTTGAAGGTATTGCGGAAGACGCGGTCTTCCGAGCCTTCGAGATAAGGGCGCTCCCAGTCGTGCCGGAAGTCCTTTTGCCGCTCCAGCATGGGGTAGAGGCCGAAATTCATCGAGCCCATGTTGAGCGAAGCCACTTCGGGCTTGAGCGCCAGCGCGGGCTGCAGGCGCTCTTCCACCAGCATATTGGGCGCACCGCCGGTGGTGATGTTGACGATGGCGTCCGAGCGCTGCGCGATCTGCGGCAGGAACTGGCGAAACAGGTCCGGCTCCTGCGAGGGGCGGCCGTTCGCCGGATCGCGTGCGTGCAGGTGCACGATGGAGGCGCCGGCTTGCGCCGCGGCGACGGCTTCGTCCTCTATCTGTTGGGGCGTGATGGGCAGGTAAGGGGACATGGAGGGCGTGTGAATGCCTCCGGTGATCGCGCAGGTCACGATCACTTTCTTCTGCGCTGCGGCCATGGGGGAGTCTCCGAAAAAGTGGTTGAAAATGGATCTGGCAATGCGTGGGCAGGGCCTCACATGGCGGTCTTGCCGCCGTTGACCTGCAGGATCTGGCCCGTGATGTAGCTCGCCTGCGGCGAGGCCATGAACAGGATGGCAGCGGCCACTTCCTCGGGCTGGCCTATCCGGCCCGCCGGGATGGTCGACGCCACCAGGGGAATGTTGTGCGCGCCGCCGGCTATGCGATCGAGCATTTCTGTGGCGATGGGGCCGGGCGCGACCGCGTTGACGCGGATGTTGTACTGACAGGCTTCGAGGGCCACGGCCTTGGTGAAGCCTTCGATGGCGTGCTTGCTCGCGACATACATGGGCGCCTGCGCGTTGCCGCGGCTGCCCATGGTGGAGGAGAGGTTCACGATGGCCCCGGACTTCTGGCGCGACATGACGCGCATCTCATGCTTGAGGCACAGAAAGGTGCCCAAGGCATTGGCGTCGAAGGCTGCGGCATAGGTCTGCGGCGTCTGTTCCATGATGGAGCCGCGCATGCCTTCCAGGCCTGCGCTGTTGACGGCCACATCGAGGCGGCCAAAGCGCGCGACGCAAAAGGCGACGAGCTGCGCCACCTGGTCTTCCTGGCTGACGTCGGCGGCCATGAAGGCCGCCTGCGCGTCCAGGGCCTGCAGCTCGGAGACCAGCGTGGCGCCCGCGGCGGCATTGCGTCCGCTGACGACAAGGTGCGCGCCCTGGTGCGCGAAGGCCAGCGCGGCGGCCCGGCCAATGCCTGCGGTGGCGCCGGTGATGAGTACGACCTGCTTGTCAAACTGTGGCTTCATGAGCAACTTCGTTGGGTGGGGAGGGAAGGGCGAGCACCGCGCCTGTCGCGTGGCATCGCAGCGAAAAAAAAGCCAGCCGGCGGTGGGCGCGGACTGGCCTGGCCTGGGGTGGCGCGCGGGATTGCGCGCTACTCGGTCTGGGCTTTTTGCGCGGCCAGGGCCTTGAAACGCGCCACTTCTTCCAGCAACATGGGCGCGCCCATGCTGTTGGCGTGCAGGCCCAGCACGCTCACGCCCTGGAGCACGGCCGCGATTTCCTCCCGGGTCGCGCCCAGCTCCAGCGCGCGGCGGATATGGCGCCGGGTGCCGGGGCCGTACATGTGGGTGCAGGAGGCATCGACGGCAATGGAAATGAATTCCCAGACCTTGGGCTCGATCAGGCCCTTGCGCATGGGGTGCATGGCCATGTCGAGGAATTTTTCCGTCCACAAGGGGTCGAGCTCGGTGAAGCTGTCCCATTCGGGATTCCAGTAGCCGCTGTCGCGCAGCGTGTCGCTGACCGGGGTGGAAGAAGTGGCATCGGTGTTCTGGTCGTGCATGAAAATCTCCCCCTCAGGGCTTGTAGTGAATGGCGCGCAGCATCTGGCCGGTGTGTTCGTAGTCCTGCTGCAGCGACTTTTCCAGATCGGCCAGGGTTTGGGCCGGGTTGCCCGCCTCCATGCCCAGGACCGCGAGCTGGCTCTTGACCGTCTGCGTAGCGATGGCCTTGAGCAGTTCCTGGCGCAGCAGGTT
>JAMNYN010000649.1 GCA_023622805.1 Pseudomonadota bacterium
CAAGGCCAGTCCCTGACCCTGGGCCAGTTGCAGGCCGGTGCGGCACGCATCACCCAGCTCTACCGCGCGCGCGGCTATCCATTTGCCAATGCCTACCTGCCGGCCCAGGAAGTGGAAGACGGTCTGGTCCGGGTGGGCGTGCTCGAAGGCCGGCTGGGCGAGGTCAAGGTCGACAACCAGTCACGCCAGCAGGCCTCGGTGGTGGACGCACCGCTGCACCGGCTGCAGGCCGGCGACCTGCTGCGCGGCGATGCGCTGGAAACCAGCCTGCTGCTGCTGAGCGACACGCCCGGCGTGCGCAGCCAGGCCAGCTTGCAGCCCGGCGCCGAAGTCGGCACGTCCGACCTGGTGCTCACGGTGCGGGACGCGCCCCTGGTCAGCGGCTCGCTGGGCCTGGACAATTACGGCAACCGCTACACCGGCCAGTACCGGACTTCGGCCAGCATGCAGCTCAACGGCGCCCTGGGCCTGGGCGAGCAAATCCAGCTGCAAGGCGTGCTGACCAGCGAAAAGCTGCGCAATTACCGCCTGGGCTATCAAATGCCCGTGGGGCCCTGGAGCACCCGCGTGGGTGTGAGCACTTCGCACCTGAGCTATGACCTGGGCAAGGAGTTTGCCGCGCTCGACGCCTACGGCCGCGCCCAGGTGGCCACGGTGTTTGTCAGCCAGCCCCTGGTGCGCAGCCGCGCGCTGAGCCTCAATGCGCGACTGCAGTACGACCAAAAGCGCCTGACCGACGACATCGGCCTGACCGGCAGCCAGAACAAGAAGCGCTCCAACGTCACCACCCTGGGCCTGGACGGCAACTGGCGAGACAGCCTGGGCGGCGGCGCGGTAAGCCAGTTCGGGCTGGCCTGGGCGCATGGCCAGTTGCGCCTGGGCAGTGAGGCGCAGCAGCAGCGTGATGCGCAAACCACCTTGAGCGCGGGCAGCTTCCAGGTGCTCACGGCCAGCCTGGCGCGCTGGCAGACGCTCAGCGGCCCCTGGAGCCTGCACGGCCGCATCAACGGCCAATGGGCCAACAAGAACCTGGATTCGTCGGAAAAGATGAGCCTGGGCGGCGCCTATGGCGTGCGCGCCTACCCGCAAGGCGAAGCGACGGGCGACAAGGGCGTGCAAGCCACGCTGGAACTGCGCTACGCACTGAGCAACGCCTGGCAGCTCAGCGGCTTCATGGATGGCGGCCGCGTGCAGTTCCAGCACAAGCCCTGGAGCACGGGTCAGAACCACCGCAACCTGGCCGGCGCTGGCCTGGGCGTGCTGCGCAGTGGCGCGGACTGGTCGCTGGAAGCGGCCCTGGCCTGGAAAGTCTCGGGCTCAGCCGCGACCAGCGCACCCGATCGCTCGCCGCGGCTGTGGGTGAAGATTCAGAAGTCCTTCTAAGCGCCGCTGACCGGGGCCTACACGCGCCCCGGGCCCCGCCACCCGACCTGACCCGCAGCGCCACCGGCCTGCGGGTCTTCTGCGTTCCGGGAGGCTGAACGGGCTCGCCGGCCCAGCCCCCCTCCTAAAAACCCTGATGCCATCCCCGATGGATGGCAGCGATGTATGTGTTTGTAAGAAATTGAGCAAGAATACTTGTCTAGGCAATCAATTTTTTGAACACGCGTCGATGACCAACCCTCCTCTCTCACCTTCGGACTACTACCAGGCCGGCGTCTACACGCCCGACGAGAGCGCGGGCTTTCTGATGCGCCGGGTGCTCAGCTCCATCCTGCAGCAGGCCGATGCCGAACTCGCCGTGCACGACCTGACCTATGTGCAATGGCTGCCGCTGTACAAGCTGATGCTCAGCAGCGACACCACCAGCGCCAACCTGGCGCGCGACCTGTGCAGCGACCCGGGAGCGATCACGCGCGCGCTGGACCGGCTCGAGGCCAAGGGCATGCTGCGCCGCGAGCGCTCCACCACCGACAGGCGCGTGGTACATCTGGTGCTGACCGACGCCGGCCGGGCCATCGCCGTCCAGGTGCCCCAGGCACTGGCCAGCGTGCTCAACGCCCACCTGAGCGGTTTCAGCCACGACGAATGCCGCCTGCTGATAGGCATGCTGCGGCGCATGCTGCACAACGGCGAAGCCCTGCGCGCCGCCCAGGCCCCGAATGCCCCGCCCGCCAACGGCTGAATTCCAAGCACTCTCCGCGCCCCTGCGGCGGTCGCCCTGCGCGGGCCGCCCTCATCTCTCGCACCCTCACCCCTTCATCGCCATGCATCCCTTTCCCTCATCGCCCAGCCCCCGGCTGCTGGCGCTTTGTGCCGCGCTCGCCCTCACGGGCTGCGCCCTGCCCGGCCCGGACCGCACACCGCTGGCCCAGTTGACCCCCACCGCGGCCGGCCTGGGCGCGGCCGACCTGCCCGCCACCGCCGCCCTGCCCACGGCCGCGTGGTGGACCGCTCTGGGCGACGCCCAGCTGAACGCACTGGTCGCCCAGGCCTTGCAAGGCAACCCCAGCCTCGCGGCCAGCCGCGCGCGCTTCGAACGCGCCGCCGCCCTGGCCACGGCCAGCAGCACGGCCGGCCAGGTCCATGGCAGCCTGGGGCTGGACGCCACGCGCCAGCGCTACAGCGCCAACGGCCTGGTGCCGCCGCCGATCGCCGGCAACACCTATGACAGCGGCAACATCCAGGCCGGCCTGAGCTGGTCGCCCGATTTCTTCGGCCGCCACGCGGCCGAGCTGGAATCCGCGCTGGGCCAGGCGCGTGCGGCCCAGGCCGACAGCGCCGCCGCCGCCAACCAGCTCGCCGCCCAGGTGGCGCGCAGCTACGTGGCGCTGGCCCGCCTGCGGGCCCAGCACGATGTGGCGCAGCGCACGCTGGAGCAGCGCCAGCAACTGCTGTCCCTGAGCCAGCAGCGCACGCGCGCCGGCCTGGACAGCCAGGTCGAACTCACCCAGGCCCAGGCCGGGCTGCCCGACGCGCGCACCCAGCTCGAAATGCTGGACGAGCAGATCACCCTGGCCCAGCGCACCATCGCCGTGCTGTGCGGCCAGGCGCCCGATGCGCAGCTGGGGCTGCAGCCGCGGCTGACGCAGCTGGCCTTGCAAAACGTCCCCCAAGTGCTGGGCTCCGACCTGCTGGGCCGCCGCCCCGACGTCGTGGCCGCGCGCTGGCGCGTGGAAGCCGCGGGCCAGGACATACAGCGCGCGCGCACCGACTTCTACCCTGACATCAACCTCACGGCTTTCGTCGGCCTGAACTCCATCGGTCTGGACCAGTTGCTCAAGGGCAGCTCGCGCCAGATGGGCGTGACGCCCGCGCTGCGCCTGCCGATTTTTGACGGCACGCGCCTGCGCGCCCAGCTGCGCGGCCGCCAGGCCGAGCTGGACACGGCCATCGCCCAGTACAACGGCGCCGTGCTCGACGCCGTCAAGGAAGCCGGCGACGCCATCGCCTCCGTGCAGTCGCTGGGCCGCCAGCAGGCGCTGCAGACCGAATCCGTCGCCAAGGCCGAGCAGGCCTACGACTTTGCCGTGCAGCGCTACCGCGCCGGGCTGACCGGCCAGACCACGGTGCTCACCACCGAAAACCAGGTGATCGCCCAGCGCCGCCTGGCCGTGGACCTGCAGGCCCGCCAGCTCGACACCCGCATCGGCCTGATGAAGGCCCTGGGCGGCGGCTGGAGCGACGACACCGCCCAACTGCAGATCAGCCAACACTGAAACGCACGCCCATTTCCAGACCTGGGGGCAGCCAGCCTGCCCCGGCCGTAAAAACATTGACTACATAACAAAGCGCCGATTCCATGACCGACAACCAAAAGCCCGCCAACGCCGCTCCCGCCACTGCCGCCACTGCCGCCACTGCCGAGACCGCCGGCAATCCCCCCGCCCGCCGCAAAGGCCTGATCATGATCGCCACCGTCGCCGCCATCGCCGCCATCGGCTGGGGCGGCTGGCACTGGGTGCATGCGCGCAACTTCCAGACCACCGACAACGCCTATGCCTCGGGCAACGTGGTGCAGATCACGCCGCAGATCGGCGGCACCGTGATCAGCATCGGCGCCGACGACACCGACTTCGTGCGCCCCGGCCAGTTGCTGGTGCAGCTGGACGCCGCCGACGCCCTGGTCGCCCTGGCCCAGGCCGAAGCCCAGCTGGCCCAGACTGTGCGCGACGTGCGCACCCTCTACGCCAACAACGCGCCGCTGCAAGCCCAGGTGGCGCTGCGCGAAGCCGACCTGCAGCGCCTGGAAGCCGACGCCGCACGCGCCAAGGAAGACGTGGACCGCCGCCGTCCGCTGGTCGCTACCGGCGCCGTGGGCAAGGAAGAGTTCGAGCATGCCCTGACCCAGTCCACGTCCAGCCGCAATGCGGTCAACGCAGCCCGGGCCGCCGTCCGCGCGGCGCGTGCCCAGCTCACCGCAGCCGAGGCGCAGACCGAAGGCAGCACGCCGCAAGACCATCCCAACGTGGTGCGCGCCGCCGCCAAGGTGCGTGAAGCCTATCTGGCCCTGCAGCGCACACGCCTGCTGTCGCCCGTGGAAGGCCATGTGGCCAAGCGCGGCGTGCAACTGGGCCAGCGCGTGGCCGCCGGCGCGCCGCTGATGACGGTGGTCGGCCTGCACGACC
>JAMNYN010000461.1 GCA_023622805.1 Pseudomonadota bacterium
ATCCACAGGCTGTCTTCGAGCCCGACGCGCACATGTCCGCCCATGGACGCGGCCATGGCCGCCACTTTCATCTGAAGCCGGCCCGCGCCCAGGACCGACCCGTGGTAGGCATCGCCGAACAGGCGATCGGCCGTGCGCTTCATGTGCATCACGTCGTCCGGGTGCGCGCCTATGCCGCCCAGGATGCCGAAAACGGTCTGGATGAAGTACGGGGGCTTGATGAGGCCGCGATCGATGAAATGCGCCAGGTTGTAGAGGTGCGAAGTGTCGTAGCACTCGAATTCAAAGCGCGTGCCGCTGGCCGACAGTTCCCGCAGCGAGGTCTCGATGTCGCCATAGGTGTTGCGAAACACCAGGTCTTTGCTGCCTTCCAGGTAGGCGCGTTCCCAGTCATGTTCGAAGTCCTTGAAGCGCTCCAGCATGGGAAACAGGCCGAAGCCCATCGATCCCATGTTCATCGAAGCGACTTCGGGCTGCAGCACGGCGGCCGGGCGGATGCGCTCCTGCACCGACATGTAGGGCGAGCCTCCGGTGGTCAGGTTGATCACCACATCGCATTCGCTCTGGATGCGCTCCAGGATGGGCGTGAAGGCTTCGGGGCGCTGGTCCGGCTGGCCGGTCACCGGGTTGCGGGCGTGCAGATGGACAATGGCCGCGCCGGCTTGGGCCGCGGCGATGGCCGACTGCGCAATCTCCTGCGGCGTCACCGGCAGGTGCGGCGACATGGACGGCGTGTGGATGGCGCCGGTGATGGCGCAGCTGATGATGACGGTATTTTTGGGGGGCATGGTGGCGGGGGAGGCAGTTGATCGGAGTGCCGAAGTCAGTCGACCTGGATGTGGGCGGCGGCAACGATGCGTTTCCAGACGCCGAGGTCGCGCACCAGCAGTTCGCTGAACTGTTCCACGGAGTAGGCTTTGGGCGGTTCCGCATTGAAGCGGATGGCCAGCTGCGTGATATCGGGGGACAACAGGAGCTTGTTGATCTCCGTATTGAGCCGTTGGACGACCGCCTGGGGCGTGCCCTTGGGCGCGAGCACGCCTTGCCAACCCGTGCCGGGGAAGGGATGGCCTTGCTCGCCCATCGTGGGCAGGTCGGGAAGTTGGGACGTGCGCGCCGTGCCGTTGGCGATGATGGGGCGAATCTTGCCCGTCTGAATGAATGGCAGAGAGCCCACGAGGTCCACCCAACCGATTTTCACGATGCCGGCAGTCATCTCCGTCAGCATGGGGGCGACTCCTTTGTATGGCACGTGCTGGATCTTCATGCCGGTGCGTGATTTGAGCCACTCCATCGTCAAGTGGCCGTTGGAGCCGATGCCAAAGCTGGCATAGCTGTACTGGTCGGGCTTGGCTTTGATCAGCGCGACCAGCTGCTGCAAATTCTTGGCGGGAACATCGGGATGCACGGCCAGTACCACGCCGCCGAAGAACGTGGCCGCGACGGGGGCCAGGTCCTTGCTGAAATCGATGCCCAGGTCCGACTTCAGCGCTGCCGCCATGACCGTGGACGATGCCGTGCTGTACAGCAAGGTGTAGCCATCGGCCGGCGCATGCATCACGGCTTTCGCCGCGATGATGCCGCTGGCTCCCGGCCGGTTGTCGATGATCACCGGTTGCTTGAGCACCAGGCTGAGCCGGTCGGCGAGTGCGCGGGCGTAGATGTCGGTCGCCCCGCCTGGCAGTCCGGGGACGATGAGGCGAACGGGCTTGGCGGGCCAGGTATCACCGCTTTGGGCCCAAGCGGCTTGACCGACGCACAGGCTGGCAATGACGGCGGCGGCAGTTTGGGAAAGGAGTCGACGACGGATCATGGTGGTTCCAAAAAATGGAGTGACGGCGGTATTGCGGCGCACATGGCTTGAGCGGTGGCGCGCCAGCAGGGCAAGGCTTGCGGCAGGGAGCGAAGCATCGCAGTCAATGCCGCACAGCCGATCAATAGGCCAGCTCCTGGTGTGAAAGTCAGCTGCCTGGATTACCGCTGGATCAACATGTGCTGCATTGGCGAGCAGAAACGATGACTATCCCGTTTGTCAGTAATCCAAGGCGCTTTCCCGGGAACCTATTTATGCGCCGGCATATTGCGTAAAGCCGCGCTGTCCCTCTTTGCGGCTGGGCGCAAAGCCATTTTTGGCCAGCGTCTCTTCCACGCTGTTATAGGTGACGCCGATTTTGTAAATGCTGCGGGCCTGATCGCCGGTCGCCACTTCACGGTGCAGTTCGCGGGAAATGCGCGCTTGTTTCTCGACCTGCTGTACCGAGCTGATGCGCACGCCTTTCCTGTCGAAAAGTGTGTCTTCGATGCCGCAGCGCACATGCATTCCCAAGGCGATGGCCATGGTCGTCAGCGGCCAGGTATTGCGGGCCGTGCCTTCGATGGTGAGCACCGCGCCGTCTGGCACATGGTTGATGAATTCCATCATGCTGCGCGGGTTGGGGCCGTCGTGGCCACCACCGATGGCCACCCAGTTGAGCACCAGCGGGCCCATGTAGACGCCGCGGCGGATCATGCGGCCCAGAGTTTCGAACTGGCCCAGGTCGCCCAGGTTGAAGTGGGGCTGGATGCCGTTGGCCACCAGGCGCTTGATGTGCTCTTCGACAAAGGCCGGGCCGGCCGGGATAATCATTTCGCGGTAGGCGCTATTGCCTAAATCCGCCCAGGAAGTGCCTTCCACATCCGAAGGCGTTTTCAACTCCGCGGTATTCATCTGGTTGGTGTTGATGGCGACGGTCACCTGGTCGGGCCGGGGATTGAGCTCGGCCAAAGCATGGCGCGTGTCGTCCGACAGCCAGCGCGCGTTGTCGCCCTCATTTTCCGGCGCGAACGAGATGGAACCACCCACTTGCAAAATCATTTTGGGCACGGCGCTGCGCAGGCGGTCGAGCATTTCGTTGAACATGGAAATGCGCTTGGAGCCCTTGCCATCGGCTTCGCGAACATGCACGTGCAAAACGGTGGCGCCGGCGTTGTAGCAGTCCACGGCTTTCTGGACCTGATCGGCCATGGTCACGGGAATATCGTCGGAATCACCGGGCAGCCATTGGGGGCCGTAAGGGGCGGCTTGAATGATTAGCGGTTGTTGATTTTCGGGCAGCAGAGAATCGTCGAGAAAGTGCATGGGGGGCTCCTGGTAAGTTCAAGCCCCGATTGTTCGGCCGACAGGGATATTCGATTTGACCTGAGGGGACGTTCATTTAACATGGCGGGACAGTCCGTGTTTACCCCTGCCCATGCAAAAATTCGTTCGCAGCGCCAGCCTGACCAATTACGCCGAAGTGGCCCGTGTGGCCGGCCTGGACCCGCTGGCCATGCTGGCGGAGGCGGGCCTGAGCGCGGCCAGCCTGCATGACCCCGATCTGCGCCTGCCCAGAGATGCCGTGGGTGCCTTGCTGGAAGCGTCGGCGCAGGCCAGCGGCATGGAGAATTTCGGCTTGCGCATGGCGCAGACGCGGCAGTTTTCCAATCTGGGACCCGTGGCCCTGGTGGCCCGGGAGGAGCCCACGGTACGGCGCGTCGTGCGCGTGCTGCTGCGCTACAGCCACCTGCTCAACGAAGCGATTTATTCGACGCTGGAAGAAGCGGACGACATTGCGGTGATCCATGAGCAGTTGCTGGTCGGCGAAGGCCGCTTGTCGCGGCAATCGACGGAGTTGATGGTGGGCGTGATGTTCCGCTCGCTGCAGTTCTTCCTGGGCGCGGCATGGAACCCCTTGCGGGTGTGCTTTGTGCACACGCCGCCGCGCGATCTCAGCCTGCACACCCGGGTCTTTGGCTATGCCGTGGCTTTCGGCCAGGACTTCAACGGCATCGTTTGCACCCGGCAGGACATGGACGCTGCCAACCCGATGGCCGACCCGGTCATGGCGCGCTATGCCCGGCAGGTGCTTGAGGCCTCCTCTGGCAGCAGCATGCGCGCCGTGGACAGCGTGCGCCCCATCCTGCTCATGCTGCTGCCCTCCGGAGAGTGCTCCATCGACCGGGTGGCGCAGCAACTGGGCGTCGACCGGCGCACGGTGCACAGGCGCTTGTTGCGCGAAGGCACGACGTTCACCCAGGTACTCAATACGATCCGCCGCGAATTGGCAGTGCAGTACGTCGAGGACGGCACGCGCCAACTGTCGCAGGTGGCCGAACTGCTGGGGTTTTCGGCGCTGAGCGCTTTCTCGCGCTGGTACCGGCAGCAGTTTGGCGAAGTGGCGGTGCAGCGGCGCCGCATGCTGCCGAGGAAATAGCGCTGGCAGCGCGGCCCGGGCTGCACCTCAGGTCAGGTTCAAACCCCCATCCGACAGCAGAATCTCGCCCGTCAGATAGTTCGATTCCACCAGCATGGCCACGGCCTGGGCAATGTCCTCGGGCTGGGCCGCGCGGCGCATCGGTGACTTTTCCTGCCACAGCTGCTGGGCCTGGGTCCAGCTGGCGGTCAAAGGCGTGTCGACCAGGCCCGGTGCCACGGCGTTGACGCGGATGTCGGGCGCCAGCGACAGCGCCAGCAAACGCGTCATGTGGTTCAAGGCGGCCTTGCTCGCGGCATAGGGAATGGACGCGCCCTGGGGCCGCACGCCCGCGT